>NZ_JBFTJR010000091.1:0-15320 GCF_056395525.1 Caulobacter sp. 10L414 | reverse complement strand
CTTCAAGATGCTCCCCCTTTGGGGGAGCTGTCGCGGAGCGACTGAGGGGGGCCGCGCGGACGCGCGGCTTCTCGGCCTCTCGTGGAAACCACGGAAGTTGATGGAGAGGGCGCGGGGCGTCCGGGCCTCGCCCGGATGTGTGAGTTCTAGGTACCGTTTCGACGAAGCTGGAACGCCCCGCGCGATCGTTATTCCTCAGGCCGGGACGCGCAGGCCTCTTCCGCCTTTTGCCCCTTCCCCATGCAGTGCGCCCCGTTTCTTGGCGGCCAGGCGTGCATGGCGGCGCGGACCCTTGGACGGGCGGGAGCCTATTAGGCAAGCTCCCGATGGATGGGTTTACGTCCCCCATCCTCATTCAAGCCTTCGGGCCCGGCTCACGCCGCTCCCTCAGCCCCGCTCGATCGCATCCACGTCGCCGCTTCGGGCCGGATCCTTGCGCCCTCTCCCTGCGACGGGACACGTTGATTATGCGGGCGTTCTGAGCGCGTCTGATCGGGGAGCGTGAGAAAGTTGTAAGAGATTGAGTTCGTGGAACTCTTTTCGACGAACGCCGGGGATGGACGAGCCTCCATCCCCGTCCGGCGCACAAACAAAAACGGCGGGCCCTTGCGGACCCGCCGTGATCGTTTTTTCGCCCCCGGCGATCCTTAGGACCGCCGGGATTGAAGAGCGCCTGGATTAGAAGCGGGTCTTCAGAGCGAGGTAGAAGCGGCGGCCGAGCACGTCGTAAGTCGACGGGTCGGTGTTGGCCTGGATGTTCGACGAGAAGACCGGCGGTTGCTTGTCGGCGACGTTGTAGACGCCGGCGCGCACTTCCACCATGTCGGTGACCYTCCAGGCGCCGTTCAGATCGAAGTAGTTGACCGACTTGATCTTCTCGGAGTTGTCGCCAGCGTCGACCATCGAGTCGACGAAGCGCCAACGGACACCCAGTTCGGCCGGGCCGAACGAGTAGGTGGCCGACGACATGACCTTCCACTCCGGCTTCGCGACCGCGACGGCGCTGACCGAGGTGTTGCCGATGGTGCCCTTCAGCTTGTCGATGGGCTCGCCCGGCAGGCTCTGGACGTCGAACTTGTCGAGGTAGTTACCCACGATGTTGAACGCCAGCGAACCGTAGTCGTCGCTCAGGCCGATCGCGCCGAGACCGAAGCCCCAGTCGATCTGGAAGTCGACGCCGGCCGTCTCGTAGGTGGCCAGGTTCAGGTTCGTCAGGACCAGGGTCTGGATCTCGCCCGTCTGGTTGCTGCGGTCGAAGAGGCCGCAGTAGAACGAGGAGCCGGCGCTGCCGTCATAGCACTTGGTGAGCGCCAGGCCGGCGTCGACGGTGCCGATCGCGTCCTTGATCTTGATCGAGTAGTAGTCGACCGAGGCCGACAGCTTCTCGAACAGCGGGTGATCGAAGCGCGGGGTCCAGACGAGACCGACCGAGTAGGTGTCGGCGGTTTCTTCCTTCAGGTCCGGGTTGCCGCCGACGAGGGCGTTAACCTGGGTGTTCGGGTAGGTGTAGCTGTCGATGATCGCCGACGGCACGCCTTGCGCCAGGCAGAGCGAACGCACGGCCGCGGCGTTGGGGCCGGTACGAGCGCGGCTGTCGATCGAGCACGGATCGTCGATGATCTGCGGGAAGTTCTGGGCCTGCGGCGAGTAGAGTTCGCCGATCGACGGGGCGCGAACGCCACGCGAGTAGCCGCCGCGCAGACGGATGCCGTCCACGACTTCCCAGTCGCCGTCGACCTTGTAGGCCGAGACCGAACCGACGGTGTTGTAGTCCGAGAAGCGGTAGCCGCCCGTGACGTTCAGGGCCTTGATGAACGGCAGGTCCTTCAGGACCGGCACGAGCACTTCGCCGTACAGGTCGTAGACGTCGGCCGAGGCGTCCAGGGCGTCGTTGGCGTTGAAGCCGATGACGTCACCGGTCGAGAGCAGCGAGTCCGGAACGTAGTTGTACTTGTCCGAACGGTAGCTGGTGCCCACGGCGGCGCGGACTTCGCCGGCCGGCAGGTCGAACAGGCCGCCCTGCAGGTTCAGCTCGACGGCGCGTTGCTCGTAGCTGGTCCAGTTCTTGGTCACGCGGCTGATGTAGCTGGCGCATTCGGCCGACAGCGGCTGCAGGCCGAAGGGGTTGTAACCGCCGGCGCAGATGCTCGTGCCGCCGTCAGCCGCGTCGAGCAGCGAGACGACCGCCGCACGGCTCACGTTGCCGCGCTGGATCTCGTTCTGCTCGGACTTGCCGTACGAACCGAACAGATCCCAGGTCCAGTCGCGGAAGTTGGTTTGACCGCGCAGACCGGTGGTCAGCTGGAACACGTTGAAGGTGGTTTCCGAAATGCGCGGACCGACGTCCGTGAAGCGCTTGCGGAACAGGAAGTCGGCCGTCGGATCGGCGCGGCTGGCCAGCAGCGTGCGCAGGTCGGTCGGGACGAACGGGTTGTTGTAGTTGACCGAGAAGCCGGTCGTCGCGGCGGCCGGCGACGGGGCCAGGATCGTGCGCGAGTCGTAGTGCGTGAAGTTGAACGAGCCGTAGGCTTCGACATTCTCGGTGATGTCGTAGTTCATCATGCCGAACGCCGAGTAACGGGTCATCGGCAGTTGCAGCAGGTTCAGCGGGCCGGTGTTGTAGCTGCCGTCGAGCGGGATCGTCGAATAGTCGATCGCGGTCGAACCACGGTAGTTGGTGCCGTTGCGGAACAGCGTGCCGTCGTTGTTGAAGCCGAGGTTGGAGTCGGCGGCGACGGTGCCCGGCGCGATGCCGTACTGGGCGAACACGGCGTTCATGGCCGCTTGCGTCGGCAGGTTGGTGCCCGAGAAGTCGTAACGGCCGTACGGGGTGGTCGCCGAGGCGCCCGAGACCGACGAGAACTTGCGGGCGGCGTTCAGGATCTCACCGCGCGTCGAGTAGCTCAGCGACATGATCGCGTGGCCCTTGTCGTCGGCGAACCGCGAACCACCGGTGATGCTGATCGAGCTTTCTTCGCCGTCCTTGGCGTCGGTGATGCCGTACTGGGCGTCGACCTGCAGGCCTTGGAAGCGGTCGTTGATCTTGAAGTTGACCACGCCGGCCATGGCGTCAGAGCCGTAGGTCGCCGAGGCGCCGCCGGTGATCACTTCGATGTTCTGGATGATCGCGCTCGGGATCAGGTTGACGTCGACCGTGCCGTCCGAGTTCGACGGAACGATGCGGTGACCGTCCATCAGAACCAGGGTGCGGTTCGAGCCCAGGCCGCGCAGCTGGATGTTGGCCTGACCGCCGTTCGACGGGTTGTTCGAGGTGGACGACACGCCCGGCACGAACTGCGGCATCTGGTTCAGCAGGGTGTCGACGGTCACCGAACCGGACTTGGCCAGTTGCTCCTGGCCGACCGACACGATCGGGCTGTTCGACACGTAGTCCGGACGCGCGATGCGCGAACCGGTGACGACGACGGCTTCGATTTCGGTGCTGTCGCTTTCCGGCGCGGTTTGAGCAACCGCGGCGCCGGCCGAAGCCATGGCCAGACCACCGATGATCGTCGTCGCAAGCAGGCGCTTACGCGTCATCTGAATATTCAAGATGGAAATCCCTCCGAGAATGGACGGCGACAGGCGCGCATCCATGTCACAATCCCAGGCTGTCCAAAGCCCGGTTGGCGGGGACGTTAGGTGCGGCCGATCAACGCGGTCAATTCCGAGTTTCCGCGAGATATCGCGAAGTCTCACCCCTGTCGCAAAATCAACACACAATCACCCCTTACGGGGCAGGTTTTCGCGCTTTTCGTGCCAATTACGACATCAAGCTTGACTATAGATATCGGTGAAATCCCGATAACGGCAAAATATGACCGCGTTCGAATAACATCGTTATCGAATTATTTTGCAGAACAGCAATATATAGGACGTATTTTTTGCCTTACGTTGGCGCATTCCCGCCGCAATCCCGACACAATCAGAGAGTGTGTGCGCTCACACCGGGCGAGCGCCCCTTCCCGCCAGGCGGGAAAGCCCTTGAAAAAAACAGGAAATCCCAATGCGACGCTTCGGACTGCCGCTCGCCCTGGCCCTGACCGCCGCCGCCATCGCGCAACAGGCCCAGGCCCAATCGCCGACGGCGTCCAAGGCGGCGATGGAGAAGCTGTCGGCGTGTCGCGCGCAGACGGATTCGGCCGCCCGGCTGGCCTGCTACGACGAAACCGTCGCCGGGCTGCTGGCGGCCGAGAAGGCCGGCGACCTGATCGTGGTCGACAAGGAGACCGTGACCAAGGCGCAACGCGAATCGTTCGGCCTGAACCTGCCCAGCTTCTCGTTCGGGCAGAAGAAGGAAGCGGCCATCGAGCAGGTCGAATCGACGATCCGCGAGGCGCGCAGGACCCCGACCGGCTGGCGCTTCCTGCTGGAGGACGGCGCGCGCTGGGAGCAGATCGACACCGAGGCCCTGCCCCTGCCGCCGCGCGTCGGCGCCAAGGTGACGATCCGGCGCGCGGCGCTCGGCAGCTACATGCTGACGGTGAACGGACGAGCCATCCGGGTCGAGCGCGTCAACTAGGCGCGTCGCGGACGGTTCGAAGGACGGGGCTTGCCCTCGCCGCGCGGGCCGCGCATCTGGAGAGTCCTATAAAGAGGTCCTTCAGAGAGCCCGACGCCATGACCGATTTCCGCCGCGTGACCGACAGCCTGTCGGTCAGCCCCCAGATCACCGCCGAGGACGTGGCCCGGGCCAAGGCCGAGGGCTTTACGCTGATCGTCAACAATCGCCCCGACGGCGAGGATCCCAGCCAGCCGACCAGCGGCGAGATCGAGGCGGCGGCCAAGGCCGCGGGCCTGGCCTACCTGCACGTGCCGGTGCGCGGCGGGCCGACCCAGGAGCAGGTGGACGCGGTGCGCGAGGCGGTGGAAGCGGCCGACGGCCCGGTCCTGGCCTTCTGTCGCTCGGGCACGCGCTCGATCGTCACCTGGTCGATCGGCCAGGCCCTGTCGGGCGCCTCCGATCGCGAAACGCTGGTGAAGCAGGGCTACGAGGCCGGCTACGACCTCTCCGGCGTCCTGCCGCACTGAACGATACCGTCAGTAGCCGCCCAGCGTGCTCACGCGGGCGGCCATCGGGCTGGGTTCCGGTTCGCACGAGGCCAGCACGAACTGCGCCGCAATGAGACACAGGACGGCGAAGCAGGCGCGCTGGAGCCGTTTTGAAACAAAAATCGCCGCGTCGGCCGCCATGATCCGCACTCCACAGGGTTTACGGTTCGTTAAGCGCAAGAGCCGCGCCGCCCACGGGTCAGGACCGCGATGATCCCCTTCGTTCGCGAGATCGAGTTCGAGTACGGCCGCTGCGACCAGGTCTCGCCGCTGATCCGGCGGGTGATCGCCGACAATCCCGGCCCGTTCACCTACACCGGCACGGGGACCTACATCGTCGGCCGCGGGACCGTGGCGGTGATCGATCCCGGCCCCGATATCCCCGCCCACCTGGACGCCCTGCTGGCGGCGCTGGACGGCGAGACCGTCAGCCACATCCTGGTGACCCACCACCACGCCGACCACTCTCCCCTCGCCGGCCCGCTGGCGCAGCGCACGGGCGCGCGGATCTGGGGGCGGCCGGCGCCGGCGGTCGAGATCTCGGAAGAGACGGGCGTGCAGCTGGACGCCGAGGACGACGGCCATTTCCGCCCCGACATCGAGATCGCCGACGGCGACCTCTTCGAAGGGCCTGGCTGGACGCTGGAGGCGATCACCACGCCCGGCCACACCTCAAACCACGTCTGCTTCGCGCTGAAGGAGGAGAACGCCCTGTTCTCCGGCGACCACGTGATGGGCTGGTCGACGACGGTGATCACCCCGCCCGACGGCGACATGGGCGACTATTTCGCCAGCCTGGCCAAGATCCAGGCGCGGGGCTTTTCCACCCTGTGGCCGACCCATGGATCGCCGGTGCGCGAGGTGGCGCCGTTCCTTGCCGCCTATGTCGACCACCGCCGGGCGCGCGAGGCCCAGGTGCTGGCGGCCCTGGCCGGCGGCCCGACGCGGATCAAGGCGATGGTCCCGGTGCTGTACGCCGCGGTCGATCCGCGCCTGCACCCGGCCGCGGCCCTGTCGATGCTGGCGCACCTGGTGCTGCTGGTGCGGGAAGGTCGGGTGGTCAGCGACGGCCCGCCAGGGCTGGACAGCGAGTATCGGCTGGCGGAGTAGCGCCCCGCCCCAATCGTCGTCATCCCGGCCGGAGCGAAGCGCAGAGCCGGGACCCAGGGGCCCCCGCACTGCGTCGGCTACCGATTGGGCGGCGAACCTTGGCGCAGCGCCCCGTCACCTGGGTCCCGGATAAGCGCTGCGCGCTTTCCGGGATGACGGCGATTGGGAACAGAGAGCCCTAAAGCCGCGCCTTGACGCTGGCGCGGACCGTGCGCGGCGCGCCGGGGAAGATCCAGACGGGGCTGTAGGAGCTCTGGGCGTAGTGCTCGTCCAGCAGGTTGTCGACCTCCAGGCGCAGGTCGATCTTCGGCGTCACGGCGTACTCGACCGCCGCCTTGGCCTTCCAGTAGGACGGCAGGATCAGGCCCGAGCCGTCCAGCGCCCCGGCCCGGTCGCCCATGTAGCTGGCGCCGACCGTCAGCGACCACCGATCGAAGGTTCCCACCGCGAAAGCGCCGCCGGAGTGCTCGGGCACGTTCAGCACCGCGTCGCTGGCGAAGGCGGTGTCGTCGGCCTTCGCGTCGGTCCAGGCGTAGTTGACCACCACGCGCCAGGCCGCGCTGACCTCGAACGAGCCGTCGAACTCGACGCCCCGGCTGGTCAGCTGGCCGACGGGGGCCAGGAAGCTGGCGTCGACGGGATCGTTGGCCAGGATGTTCTGCTTTTCGATGTCGAACAGGGCCACGGCGAGATCCACGCCCGGCCAGCGGCCGGAAAGGCCCAGCTCCCAGCCTTCGCCCTTCTCGGGCGCGAAGCCCTGGCCGGTGCGGCCGGTGCCCGAGTTCAGCAGGAACGAGCGGCCGAAGCTGGCGTGGGCGGTCAGGGCGTCGGTCAGCTGGTAGCGGGCGCCCAGGCGATAGTCGACGGGCGAGCCCTCGCCGCGCCCGACCGCGCCGGTGCGGTTGTTGCGCACGGTCTGGCGATAGTCGTCGACCCGCACGCCGGCCAGCAGGCTGAGCCGCTCGGACACCTGCCACAGGTCCTGAGCGTAGAGGGTGGCGACGCGCCGGGTCTCGCGGTTGTCAGTGAAGGGCAGCAGCGGCAGGGCCTGGCCGCCATAGACCGGGGCGTCGATCGAGATCGCGTGCGGCGCATCGGCGGTCGGGTTCCGGCGCAGCAGGAACTCGCTGTAGTCGAGGGTATAGCCCTTGACCCCGACATTCAGGTGGTGAGCGCCGATGCGGCCGTCGAGCTCGATGCGGCCCGAGACGTCCTCCACCGCATAGTCGCGCTCGCGCCGCTGGCGCCACAGCTGGCGGCCGACCAGGCGCGACTGGTCGCTGGAAAAGCCGTGCATGTCGCCGGTGCGGTAGGCGAAACCGGCCGTCAGCCGCCAGTCGGGCGACAGTTCGTACTCGCCGGTCAGCTGGTGGCGCTCGTTGCGGAAGCGGGTCACACCGTCGCCGGGCTCGCCGAAGAAGCGCGAGCGCGGGATGGCCAAGGCATCGCCGTTCACCGCCGGCACGCCGCGGTCGAAGGGCGCGTCGAAGACGGTGAACTCGCCCACATAGGTCAGGCGCAGGGCGTCGGTCGGCCGCCAGGTCAGCGACGGGGCGACGGCTCGACGGTGCAGGTCGACATGGTCGCGCCAGCCGTCGCTGCGCTCGTCGGCGATCACCAGGCGCGCGGCCAGGGTGTCGGACAGCGGGCCGGTGAAGTCGATCTCGCCCCGGCGCAGGCCGAACGAGCCGACGGTGGCCGTCACATGGCCGCCGCGCACGAACTGCGGGGTCTTGGAGACGATGTTGACGCGGCCGGCCGGGTCGATGTCGCCGAACAGGGCGCCGGCCGGCCCTTTGAGGATCTCGACACGCTCGGCCGTGGCCGGATCGCGCGGCGGCGCCAGACCGCGATTGGCCAGGAAGCCGTCGACGTAATACTCCGCCCCGCCGTCGGGCGTGCCGAGAAAGCCGCGGATGGCGAAGTTGTCGAGGAAGCCGCCGCGGTTGTTCTGCTGGGAGACGCCGCTGGTCAGCTCCAGCGCGTCGGCCAGACGTCCGGCCCCGACGGCGTCGAGCAGATCGCGCTCGACCGAGCGACTGGACGGCGAGGTGGCCTGGGTGATCTCGCCCGCGCCCAGCGTAACGTCGCGGGCGGCGCCGCGTCGGCCCAAGATGACGATCTCGCCCACGGCGTGGGGCTCCGTCTCGGGCGCCGGGACGGTTTCCGGCGGCTCGGCGGCGGACAGGGCCAGCAGGCATGCGCTGACGCAGCTCCACGACAGGGGCAAGAGAGCAACTCCGTTTGTAATGTTATTTCATATCAGCTATGCCGCCCGGGTGATGCTGTCAACCAACCCCGTATCGACCGCCCTCCCCGCTCCGTCGGCGGGCCGGATCGCCGCCATCGACGCCCTGCGGGGCCTGGTCATGCTGCTGATGATGGTCGACCACGTGCGGGAGTTCTTCTTCATCCACGCCCAGGTCTCGGACCCGATGGACGTGGAGGCGACAGCCCCGTCGCTGTTCTTCACCCGGCTGGCGGCGCACCTGTGCGCGCCGGTGTTCGTGGCCCTGACGGGCCTGGCCGCCTGGCTCTATGGCCGCAAGGCGGGCGGGAACGATCCGCGCGCCACCGCCCGCGCCGCCTCGGCCTTCCTGTTMAAGCGCGGCCTGTTCCTGGTGTTCCTGGAACTGACCTTCGTCAGCTTCGCCTGGACCTTCGACCTGACGCCCAGGACCTATTACCTGCAAGTGATCTGGGCGATCGGCCTGTCGATGATCGCGCTTGCGGCGCTGGTTCACCTGCCGCGCGCGGCTCTGGTCGCGGTCGGCCTCGTGATCGTTCTGGGCCACAACCTGCTGGACCCGATCAGCATCGCGGCGGGCCAGCCGGGCCACGCGATCTGGGCGATCCTGCACGATCGGGGCTTCATCGACCTGCCGTGGGGCGCGCGGGCCCGCACCTCTTACCCGCTGCTGCCGTGGATCGGGGTTGCGGCCCTGGGCTACGCGGTCGGACCCTGGTTCGTCGGCGCCTGGCGCGATCGCCGCAACCGCCTGCTGCTGACGGGCCTGGGCGCCCTGGCGCTGCTGGTGATCCTGCGAACCCTGAACGGCTATGGCGAGACGCCGTGGATCGCCGGCTCCAGCCCGATCCGCACGGTGATGAGCTGGCTGAACGTCACCAAGTACCCGCCCTCGGCCGACTTCCTGCTGCTGACGCTGGGCCTCGGCGCGCTGCTGCTGGCGGGGCTGGAGAAGGCGCCGGCGCGGCTGGTCTCATGGCTGGCGGTGCTGGGCGGCGCGCCGCTGTTCTTCTATCTGATCCACCTTTACGCGCTGCACCTGCTACAGCTTGCGGCGGTGGCCGTGCTGGGCCCGAACCAGGGCGAGGTCTGGAGCCTGCCGGGCGTGGCGTCGATCTGGCTGCTGGCCGCGCTGGTCGCGGTTCCTTGCTGGTATGCCTGCCGCTGGTTCGGCCCGGTCAAGCGGGCCAGCCGCCAGCCGTGGATGAAGTATCTGTAGCGCCTAGGATGACGCGCTCTTGAAAGTGCCGCGGTCATCATGACCTACAGCGCTATCTAAGAGCGTGACCTGAAAGGACGACGACATGGCTTTGCTCGACCAGCTGAAGACCGACCAACTGGCGGCGCGCAAGGCGAGCGACCGCCTGAAGGCCGACGTGCTCACCACCCTGATCGGCGAAGCCACGCAGATCACGACCGAGGAATTCAAGCGCGGCGTGACCGAGGTCACCGACGAGAAGGTCGTCGCGACCGTCGCCAAGTTCGCCAAGAACACCAAGCTGACGCTGGATAATCTCGCGACCGAACGCGCGCGCCTGGTCGAGACCGGCGGCGATACGTCGAAGGTGGACGAGCGGACCAAGGCGGCCGAGACCGAACTGGCGATCCTGTCGTCGTACGGCCCCAAGCAGCTGACGGAAGCCGAACTGCGCGCGGCCATCGACGATTTCCGCGCCAAGAACCCCGACGCCAATGTCGGGGCGATCATGGCCCACCTGAAGACCAGCTTCGGCGGCCAATACGACGGCAAGACGGCCAGCGCACTGGCCAGGGGCTGATTACGAGCGGCTGCGCGGTCTCCAGGCGGGACCGCGCAGCGACGCCCCGCGCCCGGCGTTCAGCCGCCGATGCCGCGCTTGGACACTTTGTCCACGACACCCGCACGAATAAAGTTGGTAGACCGCCCTTCGTTAGCGAGACGCTGCGAATTAGCTTTCAGCGCCCCCAACGGAGTAACGCTGTGGATTGGGCGAACTGGTTTCCTATAGTATTCTTCCCACTCAAGATCCTGGTGCTGGGCATCGGCATGTTCTTCTCGATCAAGTGGCATCACGATCAAGATAAAAAGAAGAAGGCGCTGGAGAGCGAACGAGCGGCAAATGCCGCGATGGCGGCCAACGACTCTCGGCCCGCAGGCGTGGAAGCGACGGCGGCCGGCGGGCAGTAGTCCGTTCGCCTGCCCAGGCGGCGATGGTCCGATACTCGACACAGGCCGCCGCCCTTGCTGAAATGGCCGCGGCGCTCCCCTCCCCGCGCCGAGTTCGGACGGCGTAAGACTTCATGTTCAGCAGCGACGAGACGGCCCGCCTCGCGGCCCTGCATGAATACGGGCTCGTGGACACGCCGCCCGAGGCGGCGTTCGACCGGATCACCGCCCTGGCCGCCGAGCTGTTCGACACGCCCATCGCCGCCGTCACCCTGATCGACGCCGACCGGCAGTGGATCAAGTCGATCGTCGGGCTGGAGCCGGGCGGCACGCCGCGCGAAGACGCCTTCTGCCACTACACCATCGAGTCCGACGAGGTGATGGAGGTGCTCGACCCCGAGGGCGACGACCGCTTCCGCGACAATCCCTTCGTCACCGACGACCCCAACATCCGCTTCTACGCCGGCGCGCCGCTGCGGCTGCACAGCGGCCATCGGCTGGGCGCGCTTTGCGTCATCGACCAGCGGCCGCGCCCGCCGCTGACCGACGAGGAAAAGCGCCGGCTGAAGGCCCTGGCTCAGATCGTCGTCACCGAGATGGACCTGCGGCTGCTGAACGCCCGCAACGAACTGCTGACCCGCCGGGCGCAGGCGGCGACCGAGGCCAAGAGCGAGTTCCTGGCCAACATGACCCACGAACTGCGCACGCCGCTGACCAGCGTGATCGGCTTCAACGGCCTGCTGGCCGCCTCGCCCAACCTGCCCGAACGCGAGCGGATGCTGGCGGGCAAGGCCAAGTCGGCCGGCGAGAAGCTGCTGACCATCGTCAACGACGTGCTCGACCTGGCGCGGCTGGAGGCCGGGGCGGTGAGCGAAACCGACGAGCCGATCGACGTGGCCGAGGTGGCGCGCTCGGCCGTCGAACTGTTCGCCGAACGGGCTCTGGCCAAGGAGATCGCGCTCTCGGCCGAGATCGCGGGCGCCCTGCCCATCGTGCGCGGCGACGCCTCGCGCCTGCGCCAGATCCTGGTCAACCTGCTGGGCAACGCCCTGAAGTTCACCGAGCTGGGCCAGATCGGCCTGGTCATCGCCGCGCGGGGCGGCCAGCTGGTGATGACCGTCTCAGACAGCGGCGTGGGCATTCCCGCCGACCAGCTGGAGCGGATCTTCGAACGCTTCGAGCAGGCGCCGGGCGCGGCCAGCCGCTTCGGCGGCACCGGTCTTGGCCTGGCGATCTCGCGCCGCCTGGCCCGGCAGATGGGCGGCGAGATCACGGTGAGCAGCCGGGTCGGCGAAGGCTCGGTGTTCACCGTCACCCTGCCGGGGGCCTGACCCAAGGCGCGGGCGCAACTTTACATAGAACCAAAATCGCCGCTCCATGCCTTGGGGGCGTCGGCGATGGCCGGCTGCTCGATTGTCGAGGGAGGGCGGCCTTGCTGGTGAACGGAACCCAGATCGCGATCAGCGCGACCGAAACGAAGGCTATCGAAGACCTCCAGGTCGGCGACACGGTCTGGGCGGCGGGACTGAGCCGGGACTGGAAAGCCGTCGCCGTCCGGTTCTCCAGCGGAAGCGGGCGCGATGCGGCGTTCCCGGCCATCCTGTGCCAGGTCGGTGAAGACCGTGAGCTGATCTGCGCCAGGGATCAGTGGGTTCTGACGACAAGGGGCTTGCTGCCCATCGACAGGCTCACGCCCGGCGACAGGCTGATCCAGGCCGATGGCCAGACCGCCGAGATCATCGCCTTGACCATCGGGATGCTCAAGCAGGGAGAAAGCGCCATCGCGACCTCACTCACGACGACCAGGGACCCGGAGGGACACCTGATCCTCGCCCAGGGCTTCATGGTCGCCGACTACGCGCTCAACATGGGCCTTTCGTCGGCGCACCAGGAGGCGCCGGTCGCCGGGGTTTCGGACTAGTTGCCCAGGGATGCTTGTCATCCCGGCCGAAGGAGCGCGTCAGCGGTCCGCAGAGCCGGGATCTCCCACGTCTGCGCTTTGGAACGGACGGAGATCCCGGCGCTCCGCTTCGCTACGACCGGGATGACAAACTTAGGCGTACCGGCGAAGCCCGCGGCGGACCCTAGTCCGACGAGATTGGCCCAGCCGACCGGAGCCCGCGCATTGCGCTGGAAGGATCGCTACGGCGACCCCACCCTGCCCGCCAGATGCTCGGCCAGGCGGATCGACAGGGTGATGATCGTGAAGGTCGGGTTGGAGATCCCGGTCGAGGGAAACACCGACGAGCCGGCCACATAGAGGTTGTCGAGCCCGTGCACCCTGAGGTCGGCGTCGACCACGCCCTGCGTCGGATCGGMCGACATGCGGGTGGTGCCGATGTGGTGGCCGTTGACGGTCAGGCCCGCTTTGACGCTGGCCCAGGGCTGGTAATAGACGTCGCCGCCCAGTTCCTCGACCGCGGCTTTGAACAGCGCCGTGGTCTGGGTGTAGGTCGCCTCGTCGCGGTCGCTGAGCAGCCAGGTGATGTGGGTCTGGCGCTGGCCGAACACCGGGTCGACCGTGTCGGCCAGGGTGATGCGGCTGTCGGGATTGGGGGCCATCTCGAAATAGTACTGGCCGTAGTTGGCCCAGAACCAGCAGCTGCCGATGCCCAGCCGCTTCTGCTCGTCGGCGGTGGGCGAGAAGCGGCCCGAGACGCGAACGCCGTTCGCGTCCTGCCAGGGCACCGCGCGGTTGCCGCTGAGGGTCTGGCCGGCCATCAGCCGGGTCTGGGCGTCGGTCAGGTAGGCGCCGCTGGCGCTGAGCACCGGCCCGTTCGACAGCGGATGGCACATGAAGTAGCGACCGACCTGGTCGTGATCGTTGCCGACATCGGACAGCAGGAGCTGGCGGGCGTTCTCGACCGCGCCGCAGGCCAGGACGACGATGTCGGCCTTGATGGTGAACTCGGTCGCCTTCTTCGGCGGGCTTGATCCATCCATGCTGGCCGCCCGCAGGCCGCACACGCGGCCCTGGTGCTGCTCGATCTGCAGCAGGGTGGCGTTGACGATGATGTCGACGTCGCTGTCGGCGATCGTCACGCCGTCGAAGGTGCGGGTGGCGAAGTTCAGGTAGGGCTTGCCCAGATACTGATAGATCGTGGTGTCGAAGCCGGTCAGTTCCGGGACCTCGGCGTGCAGGATCTCGGCCCAGGCCTGCGGGCTGAAGTCATCCCCGTGCAGCAGGCACAGCTGGGCGGCCTTGGCGTAGTAGGGATCAAGCTCGGCGCGGTCGATCGGCCAGCCGGGAAAGCCCGGACGCGCCTCGAAGTCGATCGGGTCGAGCGGGCGCGACTGCCCGCCCCAGTGGGCCGAGGTGCCGCCGAACATCCGCTCGCGCTCCCACGGGCCGCCGGCCCGGTTGTAGGGCCGGATCAGGAAGTCGGGCTCGGTCTGCGCGAACTGGCCGTCGGCCTTGCCGGCATAGAGCAGGCTCTTGTCAGGCCAGGTGGGGTCGAGCGCGCCGCCGGGGCTGTCGGGCCCGCCCTCGATCAGCGTGACCTTCACCCCGGCCTTCTGCAGCTCCCAGGCGGCGGTGATCCCGGCCGGACCCGAGCCGACGATGCAGACCTGCGTCTCGATCACCGCGCCTTCGGCGATGTCCTTGCCATTGCGGAGCATGAGAGCCTCCCCCGTTCGCTCTCATGCAACTTGCGGCGCCGAACGCCTGAAGGTTGTATCAAATCACACACCCGGATGGGTGGATTCGAATTCTAGCCCTGGATCGCCTTGAGCAGGCCGGTGACGCGGCCGCAGTTGCGGCCCAGGTCGCCGCCCTCGTCGCGGGCGATCGAGCGGACGTCGACGCGGGCGCCGCCGGCGTCCGGACGGACGCGGACGACCAGGTCGTCCTTCAGACCGTACCAGAAGCTGGCGCCGGCGGCCTMGATGCGGCCGTCGTTCGGATCGTCGGTGACCAGCTTCAGGCCCTTGGCCTGGACGGCGGCCTTGACGGCCTCGTAGGCGTCGGCGGGCGAGCGGTCCAGCACCAGGGTCTTGGCCGCCGGGCAGGTCTCGGCGTTGACCTCGGCCACCTGGCGGCCGGCGAACAGCTCCGAGCCCACCGGCAGGCTGGGGGCCTCGAACACCGGAGCCGAGGCCTCGCCGCGCGCGGCGATCACGGCCTCGGAAAAGCCCAGCGGCGCCTTCCAGTCGGTGGCGACGTCGCCCACCGGGGCTGCGCGGGCGGGCGTGCCGGTGGCCAGGAAGAAGACGCCCAGCGTGGCGACGGTGATGGCCAGGGCCAGCAGCGCGCGGCGCCAATGGCGCCGGATGCCGCCGATCATGGCCACAATCACGCCCAGCCCGCCGGTCAGCAGGCTCAGCCAGGCGATGGCGGGCGCCAGGTCGCGGGTCATCAGGTCGTAGGCGACGGCCTTGTCGAGCAGGCCGAAACGCGCGCCGAGGGCGCCGGCCACGACCAGCACGGCCGGGACCAGGGCGATCACCACCGCGCCGGTCAGGATCGGCGCGGCCCATCCGCCCTTGTCGCCGGATGCGGCCCTGGCGGCCTTGGCGGCCTTGGCCTTGCGCGGCTTGGCGGCGCTCAGCGGCATGGCCAGCGGCGGCTCCTCGGCGACGAACACCGGCGGGGCGTCGAAGGCTTCTTCGGGCGTCGCGGCCAGGGGCCCCGCCTGCGGCTCGACCAGCGGCGCGTGCGGGAAGACGTCCTCGGGCGAAACGGGCTCGGGCGAGACCGGCTCGGCCGGCTCAGCGTGGGCGACCGGGGCCGGCTCCGGATCGGGCAGCGCCGCGGCCAGGGCC
>NZ_JBFTJR010000090.1:0-15375 GCF_056395525.1 Caulobacter sp. 10L414 | reverse complement strand
GATCGCCGCCGCCTGCCTGTGCGCGGCCGGCACGACCACGCCGCCGCGCGGCGAGCGGCTGGAGCGCCTGGTCGGCCGCCTGCGGTCGGACGAGACCTTCACCGCCTCGCTGGCCGGCGCGCGGATCGTCGCCGACGCCGGCGGCGTGCTCATCGCGCGGGAGGCGGGGGAGGGCAGGCGCAGCGGCCTATCGCCGCTGGCGCTGGCCGCCGGCGAGACCGGCGTCTGGGACGGCCGCTACGAGATCACCGCGGGCCGCGCGCCGACCACCATCCGCCCGCTCGGCGGACTGGCCAGCCGTCTGCCGGCGGACGAAAGGCAGGCCCTGAAAGGGTTTCCGGCGGCCGTCCGTCCGATCCTGCCGGCGGCTGTCGACGCCTCCGGCGCCGTTTCTAGCCCGATCCTTGCAGGGGACGGGACGATCCGCGCGCGCGTGCTGATCCGGGAAAGGTTCGAGGCCGCGACCGGCCTTGTCGATCAAGAACCCGCGACATGACATCGCGCGCGTGGCGAAAAGCCTTCCGCCGTCCTATCTTGGGTCGACGAGCGCTATCTTTGGGAAGACGACGCGTATGAATCTGAGGAATGTCGCCATCTGGCTTGGGGTCGTTTTCGTCCTCATCATGGCCTACAGCGTTCTGCGCCAGGGCGGCCCGACCGGGCGCGCCGGCGAGATCAGCTATTCGCAGCTGCTCAAGAACATCGACGCGGGTCAGGTGAAATCCGCCGAGATCAACGGGCAGCAGGTCAAGATCGCCTCGCCGGACGGCAAGACGACCTACACCGTCAACGCCCCGCCCAACAACGAGGACCTGATCAAGCGTCTCGAAGCGCGCAACGCCGAGATCAAGATCCAGGACGGCGGCCGCTTCAGCCTGGTCAACCTGTTCCTGAACATGCTGCCGATCCTTCTGCTGATCGGCGTGTGGATCTTCTTCATGCGCCAGATGCAGGGCGGCACGAAGGGCGCGATGGGCTTCGGCAAGTCCAAGGCCCGCCTGCTGACCGAGAACAAGAACCGCGTGCTGTTCGACGACGTCGCCGGCGTGGACGAGGCCAAGGAAGAACTGCAGGAGGTCGTCGACTTCCTGAAGGACCCGGCCAAGTTCCAGCGCCTGGGCGGCAAGATCCCCAAGGGCGCCCTGCTGGTCGGCCCTCCCGGTACGGGTAAGACCCTGATCGCCCGCGCCGTCGCGGGTGAGGCGGGCGTGCCGTTCTTCACCATCTCCGGTTCGGACTTCGTCGAGATGTTCGTCGGCGTCGGCGCCAGCCGCGTGCGCGACATGTTCGAGCAGGCCAAGAAGAACGCCCCCTGCATCATCTTCATCGACGAAATCGACGCCGTCGGTCGCCACCGCGGCGCCGGCCTGGGCGGCGGCAACGACGAGCGCGAGCAGACCCTCAACCAGCTGCTGGTCGAGATGGACGGCTTCGAGGCCAACGAAGGCATCATCCTGATCGCCGCCACCAACCGTCCCGACGTGCTGGACCCCGCCCTGCTGCGTCCGGGCCGCTTCGACCGCCAGGTCGTGGTGCCTAACCCGGACGTCGCCGGCCGCGAGAAGATCCTGCGCGTGCACATGAAGAACGTGCCGCTGGCCGCCGACGTCGACGTCAAGACGCTGGCCCGCGGCACCCCCGGCTTCTCGGGCGCGGACCTGGCCAACCTGGTCAACGAGGCGGCCCTGACCGCCGCGCGCAAGAACCGCCGCATGGTCACCATGCACGACTTCGAGCACGCCAAGGACAAGGTGATGATGGGCGCCGAGCGCCGCTCGATGGCCATGAGCGAGGACGAGAAGAAGCTGACGGCCTACCACGAGGGCGGCCACGCCCTGGTGGCCCTGAACGTCCCGGTCGCCGACCCGGTGCACAAGGCCACCATCGTGCCGCGCGGCCGCGCCCTGGGCATGGTCATGCAACTGCCGGAAGGCGACCGCTACTCGATGAGCTTCGACCAGATGACCTCGCGCCTGGCCATCATGATGGCCGGCCGCGTGGCGGAAGAGCTGATCTTCGGCAAGGAGAAGATCACCTCGGGCGCGTCGAGCGACATCAGCGCGGCCACCAACTTGGCCCGCAACATGGTCACCCGCTGGGGCTTCTCCGACGACCTGGGCACCGTGGCCTACGGCGACAACCAGGAAGAGGTGTTCCTCGGCCACTCGGTGGCGCGCACCCAGAACGTCTCGCCCGAGACCATGATCAAGATCGACAGCGAAATCCGTCGCCTGGTCAAGGGCGGCGAGGACGAGGCCCGCCGGATCCTGACCGAGAAGCTGGAAGACCTGCACTCGGTGGCGAAAGCCCTGCTGGAGTTCGAGACCCTGAGCGGCGAGGAGATCGTCGGCGTCACCAAGGGCGTCGCGCCCAAGCGTGACGAGCCCGAGGAAAAGAAGCCGACCGGTCCGGTCGCTTCGGTCCCGGTCTCGCCCACGGGCGTCACCGCCTAAGGGTTCGACAGACCTTCGAATAATGCGAAAGCCGGATCCGTTCTCGGGTCCGGCTTTTGTTTTGCGCGTTAGGTAGCCCCATGAAGACCGCTCTCGTCGCCGCCGTGCTGGCGCTTTCGCTTCCGATCGCCGCGCGGGCCGCCCAGCCGCCCGCCGTCGGGGTCGCGCTGGAGAACTACGCCTATCCGCACCCGGTGGCCTTCCTGCCGCTGGAGTATGGCGGCCACGCGGTGCGCATGGCCTACATGGACGTCGCGCCGACCGGCCCGGCCAACGGACGCACGGTGTTGCTGCTGCACGGCCGCAACTTCCCGGCCGGCTACTGGGCGCCGACCATCGAGGCCCTGACCGGGGCCGGCTATCGGGTCGTCGCGCCCGACCAGATCCAATTCGGCAAGTCCTCAAAGCTCGACGACGTTCCCGTCCGCTTCGACCGCATGGTGGAGGACACCACGGCCCTGCTGGACCGCCTGAAGATCAACAGGGTCGACGTCGTGGCCCACTCGATGGGCAACCATGTCGGCGTGCGCTGGGCCCTGGCCCATCCCGACCGCACCGGAAGGCTGGTCATGTACGGCCCCGTCGGGCTGGAGGACTATCGCCTGTACACGCCGTCCACGCCGCTGGAGACGCTGGTCGCAGACGACGAGGCCAAGGGGCCGGACGCCTATCTGAACGAGCTGATGACCAGCTACGGCCTGACCTTGCCGCGCCAGGCCATGGCGCCGTTCGTCGAGCTGCGCGAAGGGCTCAAGCGCTCGGGCGAGTGGCCGCGCTACGCCCGCAGCTTCGCCGCCAGCGCCGTGGCCATCCGCGACCAGCCCTATCTTCAGGACCTGCCCAAGGTGGCGGCGCCGGTTCTGATCCTGGCCGGCGAGCGCGACGGCACCGCGCCCGGCAAGGGCTACGCCAAGCCCGAGGACAAGCCGCGCTTCGGCCATGTCCTGGCTCGGGCCCAGGCCCTGGCCCCGACGATGCGGAACGCCCGTGTCGAGGCGTTCGACGCCGGCCACCTGCTGCACCTGGAGCGCACGGAGCGGTTCAACGCCGCCGTTCTGGCCTTCCTCGGCGAAGGCCGGTAGAGCTTCCTTTCGAAGTTGAACGAAAGGGAAGTCGATGAAGACGTCGATGCCGATCCTGCTGGCCGCGGCCATGCTGGTCTCGCCCGCTGCGGCCCTGGCCGCGCCCAAGCCCATCCATGCCGACGGCATGACCGGCCCCGAGGTGGTCAAGTGGCTGCAGGACGCCGGCTACAAGGCCGAACTGCTCACCGACAAGACCGGCGACCCGCACATCAAGAGCGCCGCCAACGGCGTCAATTTCGACATCTACTTCTACGACTGCACCGCCAAGCCGCGCTGCAAGGCGATCCAGTTCTCGGCCGGTTTCGACATGAAGACCCCGCTCTCGGCCGGCAAGATCAACGAGTGGAACCGCGATAACCGCTATCTCAAGGCCTATATCGACGACGACGGCGACCCCTACGTCCAGTACGACGTCAACCTGAACGCCGGCCGCACGACCGACGTCCTGGATGACGACTTCGGCGTCTGGACCTCGATGATCGACGACTTCACCACCTTCATCGGCTGGTGACGCGACGGGGCGAGGGGGGTACATCCTCGCCCCATGATCCAAGCCGTTCCAAGCGTCATGGGCGTGGTCAACGTCACGCCCGACAGCTTCTCCGACGGCGGCCGGTTCTTCGATCCCGCCGCCGCCCTGTCCCACGCCCGCCAGCTGATCGACGACGGCGCGTCGATCCTCGACATCGGCGGCGAGAGCACGCGGCCCGGCGCCGATCCGGTGTCTGAGGCCGACGAGATCGCCCGCGTGGTTCCGCTGATCCGCGCCATCCGCGCCGAGAGCGACGTCGTCATCTCGATCGACACCATGAAGCCCCGCGTGGCCCGCGCCGCCGTCGAGGCCGGGGCCGACATCTGGAACGACGTGGCCGCCCTGCGTTTCGCGCCCGACGCCCCCGAGGTCGCCGCCGAGCTCGGCTGCGAAGTGATCCTGATGCACATGCGTGGCGAGCCCGGCACCATGCAGGACGAGCCGCGCTACGACGACGTCGTCGCCGAGGTCGAGGCCTTCCTGCTGGCCCGGGCGCTGACCGCCATGGCCGCGGGCGTCGAGCGCGAGAAGATCTGGCTCGACCCCGGCATCGGTTTTGGCAAGACGCTGGAGCACAACCTGGCCCTGCTGGCCGCCCTGCCGCGCTTCAACGCCCTGGGCTATCGCGTGCTGCTGGGCGCCAGCCGCAAGCGCTTTATCGCCGTCATCGATCCCCGCGCCCAGGACGCTCGCCACCGCCTGGGCGGCTCCCTGGCCGTCCACCTGCACGGCGCGGCCTGCGGCGTGGAGGCCGTGCGCGTCCACGACGTGCGCGAAATGAGCCAGGCCCTGGCGGTGTGGAAGGCGATCGCGGCGGCGGCGGGGTGAGCTTTCCGGCGGCTATTTCGCAGTAGGCGGCGCCCCGGCTTTCGGCGCCGTTTGGCTTGGTGTCGGTTCGATCTTGGCGCTTGGCCAACGAGCGGCGATCTCGGCCAGCAGCCCCTCGCGCAGTCGGGTCGCGCGTTCCGGCGGGTCGCCCCGCATGAAGCTCACCACGGCCTGGCCAGGATGGAGAAAGTCCTGGACGATGATTTCCGTCGCCTCGTCGTTCGGTCCGCGTGAGACGCCGACATAGATCGTGGCTCGCTGGTGCGGCTCAAAGACGTCGGCTTCCCGCTGAAACTTCACCCACGTCTCGCTACCGTCGTCCACATGGATGCCGTCCTGTGCGTCAGCGGCCGCATGACGACGCAACATGGCCACGAGATCGTCATGGTCCTTCCTGGTCTCCAGCGGGATCTCGACCGATGCGACGTTCTGAGCGCTCGCGGGCTGCTCGACCGGAGCGCAGCCGGCGACGAGCCATAGGGCGGCCGCAGTTCCGACCATGCCGATCTTCACGTCGCGCCACGTCAACTTGATCTGGCCGGCGCGAGCGAGCGGACGGCTTGGAGGGGCTTCGTGAGGGGCGCTCAGCACGCGGCGTCTTTCTCATAGGCCGTGAGCGCCGCCGCCCATCCGGCTATGGCGCCGATCGCCGCCAGGCTGCCGGAGAAGAACCAGAGCCCGGCCCCGCGCTCCATGGAGGTGAGAAGCAGCAGCACGCCTGCCGTGACGACGAAGACCAGGATTGCGCCGAGAAGGGCGCCGGCCTTGGGCGAGCGGATGTTGAAAGCGTGCAGTACGGCCCAGCACGGCGCGCCGATCAGCACCACGCCGGTCATCCAGATCATCAGGCTGAACGGCGCCGACATCAGTCCGACGCCTAGCGCCCCGCTGATGCCGTCCGCTCGGCCGGTCATCAGGAATGGGATCGCGCCTATCACGGCCAGGGCCGTGCTGGTCAGCGCCGCGCCGACAAAGCCGCCGACGAACAGGGCGCTGATGACCTTGCCGGGATTGGTTCTGGAAGGTCGCACAGCGGGCCCCTTTGAATAAGTTATTCCTTAAATATCTTACTGCTAATTTGCAAGTGATTAGCGAACCGCTTAAATACCGACGCATGCAACGCGTGTTCGAAGCCCTGTCGTCGACGGTCCGGCGCAAGATCCTGGCCTATCTGGCCCATGCCGACCTGACGGCGGGCGAGATCGCCTCGCGCTTCGAGATCTCCAAGCCGGCGGTGTCGCAGCACCTGTCGATCCTGGAGGCGGCCGGTCTGGTGAAGAGCGAGAAGCGGGGCCAGTTCGTGCACTACAGCCTGGTGCGCGACAGCCTGGTCAACACGCTGAACGACTTCGTTCAGGAGGTCTGTCCGGTGTCCAGGCCGCTAAAGGCCGAAAGCGCGCAGATCAAGATCGACCGCGACGGCGAGTGACCGGCAACGACGTCGGCCGGCCGACGTTATAGGCTCCTCGAACCTTCGCTTTTCGGGGAGTCTTCTCATGATCCGTCCGCTGTTCGTCGCCGGCCTGGCCGTCCTGGCCCTGACCGCCTGCGAGAAGAAGACCGAGGCGCCCAAGCCGGCGCCGACGCCCGACAACCTGGCCCAGAGCCCGCCGCCCGCGACGCCCGCCGCCCCCGAGGCCAAGCAGATCGTCTACGCCTGCGCCGACGGCAGCGTGCTGAAGGCGACCTATCCCGACGACAAGACCGCCGTGGTCGAATACGGCGACAAGACCCGCACGCTGACCGTCGCCATGTCGGCCAGCGGCGCGCGCTATGTGGGCGAGGGCCTGCAATGGTGGACCAAGGGCATGACCGAGGGGATGGTCGCCCCGCTCAAGGACGGCGAGGACGTCGCCAGCGCCAAGCCGGTCGAGTGCATGGCGCCCGCGGATGCGGCCAAATAGGCGCTAGGGCTAGAGCAGCGTCCGCTGCGCCGGCTCGATGGTCTCGACCGGCGCGGCCTTGCCGCGGCGGCGTAGTTCGGTCTCGGCGCTGAACCGGATGTCGGGGTCGCGATCCTGGGCCAGCGCCCGCAGCGGCTCGTCGCCCAACTGGCTCCAGGCCTTGCCGCGCTCGGGACCCCTAGGCGCGCGCGGCAGCAGGCCCGGCTCGGCGCTCCAGGCCAGCAGTTGCTCCAGGGACGCCTCGTTGAGCATGTCGCGCAGGTGGTGGGCGGTCACATAGGCGTCGGGCATGGCGCGGTGCGCCGGCAGGCCGATCTCGTGGACCAGGCCCTCTGGCATGCGCTGGTAGCGCAGCATCTGGTTGGAGAAGCTGGAAAGGTGCGGCCAGAGCCGCAGGGCGCATTTCCAGGTGCAGATCCACGCCGCCCCGCCGGCCAGGGCGGGCGTGCAGTAGCGCTGCTCGAACGAGGCGCGATGGGCCGCCAGGGCCGCCACGCCGCCTTCGGGACGCAGGATGGCCGGCGCGGCGTCCTTCCAGAACGGCGCCTCGGCCACCTCGGCGTCGAGGATGTGGTGAACGGCCATGGTTTCCGGCGAGATCGGGCGGCCGGGATTGATCAGCAGCGCCCCGCGAGCCTCGTCCAGGCGCCAGGACCCGCCGGGGTCGTGGACGACGTCCTGCCAGCCGATCTCGCAGACGTCGTGCGGTCCGTTGCCGGCGGTCTCCAGATCGATGACGCGGATGCGTGTCATCACCCGAATATGGACCCGAGGCGAGGCGGGGCCAAACGACCCGGCGCCCAAATCTGTCAGCTGACTCGCAGGAAGGCCCGGCCGGCGGCGAAGTCGCCGACTTCGACATAGGCCCGGCGCACGATCTCCTGGCCGCCGCGGGCTTGGATCACGAACTCGATGGTGATCGCCTCGCGCGGGTCGAGCTGGGCGATGGCGTCGGCGGCTTCGCGCGGAAAGCGGAAGCTCATGCCGGTCTTGGCGCCGGTCGGCAGCAGGGTGGGGGCGGGGGCGGCGTCGCGGGTCTCGGGCGCGAACATGCGGCTGGCGGCGCGCGGGGCGGCGTTGTCGGCAAGGCCGCCGCCCGCGCGGGCCCGCAGATAGGGACCCAGGGTGAGGCCCGGATCGCGCATGACCAGCCGCGCGGTGTAGGGGCGCGCGCCGTCGGCGAAGGTCGCCACGGCCAGCAGCTCGGTGTTGCGGCCGGCCAGGCCGAACACCAGCCGGTCGCCGCCGAAGCCGGCCGTCTGCGACAGGCGCCAGAACGGGATGGTCGCCGAGCTGGCGCGGTCGGCCTGCCAGCTGGCGCGGTCGCCCGGATAGTTCATCCGTTGCAGCAGGGCGTAGCCTTCGAAGGCCTTGCGCACGCGATTGGCGGCGGTGGTCAGGTCCTGGGAGCCGCAGGGTACGGAGGCGGCCTTGGCGTGGGCGCGCTGCTGCACGCCGTTCAGCTGGTCGACGCTGGCCCCGGCGCGCAGGGCCGCACCCCGGGCCTGGGCCCTGCCGGCGTCGAGGGCGCCCGACAGCGAAGGGCTGAACAGGCCGCAGCGCGCGCCGGCGGCGCTCATCAGGCTGCGTTCGTAGAAGACGTCGGAGGGCGTGGCCATGGCCGTCTGGGCTGCGCCCAGGGCGGCCGCGGCGACGAGCGTCGCCGCCAGGCGCCGCTTTCGCGGGGCGGAGGTCTTCACGGTGGCCATTTTCTCGTATTCTGCGAGAGAGGATGTTCGAGCGGACCTTAGCCGCTCCTGGTTGCGGTTCGGTTAGCGATGCTTCTTTCGACGGATCTTTGGGTGGGCGCGCTGATCCGCCGCGCCGAGCTGGGCGGGGCCTTCGCCATGGTGGTGCGCAAGGGCGACGCCAGGGCCGGCGCGGTTCTGGTCAAGGTAGTCGATCGCCGGGCCGGAACCGTGCGTCTCTACAGCGAGGCCACGCGCGGCGACGGCGAGCGGGTGTGGATGCAGCCCATCAAGTCGGACTTCGAACCGGACCTCGACGCCTATGCCGAGCGTGCGGCCCGCATCGATCCCGACGTCTGGGTGGTGGAGATCGAGGATCGCGAGGGGCGGCATTTCCTCACCGAAGCGGTCGAGGGCTGAGCGGCGCCCTGTCGCACGGCGTTCTTGCAACGATCCACAGCATTAACCCTGCCGCTAAACCAGACCGAAAGTAGAGCGCGGCAGGATGTCGCAGGTCTCTGAAGCAGCCCCCGTCATCCGCCCATGCTCTTCCTGATGAACGACGTCGTGCTCAGCCTGGACGCCGCCGAACTGTCGCCGCCGATGACGCGCGACCGTTTCGCCGCCCTGTCGCTGAACTTCGTCGCCGAGTTGGGCAAGGAGCTCTATGCCGAGGAGCCGCTGCTGCACCACAAGCAGGTGGAGAAGGCCAAGCGCCTTGCGGCCCTGATCATCGCCAAGGCGCCCGAGATCAACGCGGTGCTGTTCGTCGCGCCCGCGCGCGGCTGCCTGATCGAGCAGGTGCAGGTGCGCTACGCCCAGATCGGCCTGGAGGTCATGGGCGCGCTGCATCAACGTCAGAAGGCCGGCCAACTGACCAATCTCGAAGCCGATCGCCAGGTCTGGCGCCGGCTGGCGGCCTGACGTCGCCGGCGGCTTGCTACATCAGCAGGCCGGCCACGATGTTCAGGACGAGGGCGATCACCACCAGTCCGGCCAGCACCGTGCCCAGGCAGAGCGCGCTCTGCCCCAGCGGGCGCCGACGGATGTGGTCACGAGGGTCTTCGGCCAGAGCCATGTCGTTTCCTCCGTCGCCCGTCGTTCTTCATGACGATCGTGTGCGACCAGGGCAGCATGATCCCAAAACCTCATGTTGTGTAGGGGCATTGATGCGGAGCGTCGCGGCGCCGCACTTTGCGGCTGCGACAGCCGTCTGGCGGCGCCTGGGGCGTCAACGCTTGATCGGCGGTGCGCGCGGCCTAAGGTTGCGGTGAAGCTGGGCTTTAGTTTGAGTGTGAGATGGGGATTTGGGGGATCAGGGGCGCGGCGCTGGCCGTCGCCCTGACGGCCGGCGTGCTGGGCGCCGGCCAGGTTTCGGCGCAGGACCTGGGGGCGATCGACGGCCTCGTGGTCAGGTCCGGCAAGGGCGGCAAGTGGATGCGGGCGGAAAGCCCTCGCTTCACCGTCTACAGCAACGGCGACGAGCGGGTGCTGCGTGAGTACGTCGCCAAGCTGGAGCTGTTCGACAGCCTGCTGCGGTTTCGGCACGGGCTGCCGATCAACGGGGTTCCGCCGCGCAAGCTGACGCTCTACCTCGTCGGCGACGTCGACGAGTTCAAGATCGTCTGGCCGACGGTCAATTCCGGCGTCCAGGGGTTCTACAAGGCCGACATCGACGAGATCTTCGCCATGGCCCTGCGCCAGCGCGCGGACGACCACGTGATCCAGCACGAGTACGTGCACCACTTCATGATGCAGTACTTCCCCTACGGCTATCCGTCCTGGCTGGTCGAAGGCTATGCCGAGTACTTCGGCTCGGTCGTCATCGACGGCGACAAGATCGAGCTCGGGCGCAACAAGACCCGCGGCGCGGACGTCGCCTATGGCCCCTGGGTGTCGATCGACAAGGTGCTGGGCAAGCGGCCGTCCGAACTGAAGGGCAGCGACAGCGCCGCGATGTTCTACGCCCAGGCCTGGCTGATGACGCACTACTTCATGAGCGACCCCGGCCGCTACAAGCAGCTGCTGGCCTACATGAAGGCCGTCGGCGACGGGGGCGACCCGGTCAAGTCGATGGAGACGATCACCGGCCTGACGGCCGACCAGCTGCAGGTGAAGCTGAAGGCCTACGGCAACTCGTCGGCCATTCCGTATCAGGTGCTGGCCGCGACCGACCTGCCGCCGCCCAAGATCGAGATCCTGCGCCTGTCGACGACGGCCGACGATCTGCTGCTGGCCGAGCTTTCGCTGCGCGCGGCCGGCCTGGAAGCGGGCGAGGAAACCGAAGAGAAGCCGCAGGACGCCAAGCCGGGCAAGGAAGAGACCGACAAGGAAGCCAAGGCGCGGGCCGAGGCCGCCAAGGCCAGGGCCGAAGCCCGAGAGGTGCGTGACAAATGGCGCAAGAAGCTCCTGGCCGACGTGCGCGCCGCCGCCGTGCGCTATCCCGACCAGCGCTTGCCCAAGCTGGCCCTGGCGCGCGCGGAGCTGACCTTCGGCGACTTCGCCAAGGGGCTGGCGCTGGCCGACCAGTACGCCGCCGACTATCCGGAGGATCCGCTGGGCCTGGAGCTGGCGGGCCTGGCCCGGCTGCAGGCGGCCGACAAGGATCCCGATCGCCGCAACGAGCTCTACAAGGCCGCCGGGGTCAGTTTCGGCAAGGCCTTCAGGCTGGACGACGGGCGCTATCAGACTCTCTACGGCTACGCCCGCAGCCGGACGGTCGAAGCCAACTATCCCAGCGAGAACGTGCTGAAGGTGCTCGACAAGGCCCACGAGCTGGCGCCCCAGGTCGAGACCATCACCTTGACCGAGGCCAGGGCGCTGATCATGCGGCGCGAGTACGCCGAGGCCGYGGCTCTGCTGCGTCCGGTGGCCGGAGATCCGCACAACCGCGATGCGGCCTCCTCGGCCCAGCGCCTGTTGCAGGAGATCGCCGACAAGCTGCCGGCCGCCGGTGAACAACGGCCGGCCGCGGCCGAGGCGGCCAAGTAGGGCCTGCTTCCTTCCCCGGAGGACGGATCTGTCTTCCGGGGGCGACCACCCTGGCGCGAACCGGCGGTCCGGGCGCCCGCGATGGGGGCTTGCGCATCGTTCGCGTCTTTCGCAATTTCAACGTCAAATTGCGTCGGGGGCGATAGTGGTGGTTCGTGGAGTGGTTTTCGGCGTCGCGCTGGCGGCGACGCTGGGCGTATGCGGCTCGGCCTGGGCCCAGCCGACAGCGGTCTCGCCGGTCGCCGTCGTCGCGCCGGACCCGACCGGGCGCTGGATGCGGGCCGAGAGCGACCACTTCATCGTCTATTCCGAGCGCAGCGAGGTCATGCTGCGCCGCTACGTGGCGATGCTGGAAGACTTCGACGGCGTCCTGCGGGTGGTGCACGGCAAGACCAAGGCCGAGACGCCGCGCAAGCTGCCGCTCTATCTGCTGGAGGACAATCGCCAGCTGCAGCGGATGATGCCGGGCAGTCCCGAGAGCCGTCGCGGGGTCTATGTGCGGCCGGTGGAGGACATCTTCGCCGTGGCCGTCCGCGCCGACACCAGCAAGTACGACAAGAACAACGGCGACGACGTCGTGCTGCACGAATACGTGCACCACTTCATGATGCAGTACTTCCCCGACAGCTATCCGGGCTGGCTGGTCGAAGGGCTGGCCGAGTACTACATGACCATCGACCTGCAGCCCAAGCGCGTGCAGATCGGCGACTATAACCGCTCGCGCGCCTACTCCCTGCTCGAGGGCGAGTGGATCCCGGTCACCACCCTGCTGTCCAAGCGGGTGACGCAGCTGCCCAAGGACGAGGTCTCGGCCTTCTACGCCCAGTCCTGGCTGCTGACGCACTACATCTGGAGCGACAAGGAGCGGAAGGCCAAGCTGGACGACTATCTGGACCTGCTGCACAAACGCGGCGACCCGATGGCCAGCTGGACCAAGATCTACGGCCAGGACGCGCCGGCGCTGGAGAAGGCGCTCAAGGACTACGTCAAGCAGAACAAGCTGGCCGGGCGGGTGCTGACCCGTCCCGAGCCGCCGACGCCCGCCCTGACGATCACCCGCATGCCGGCCGGGGCCGACGACCTGCTGCTGGAGGTCCAGCGCCTGAAGCTGGGCGTTCCCAAGGACGACGCTCCCGAACTGCTGGAGAAGGTGCGCCGCGCCGCCGCCAAGCGCCCGAAGGAGTACTACAGCCGCCTGGCGCTGGCCCGGGCCGAGTGCAAGATCGGCGACCGCGACAAGGGCGAGGCGCTGCTGAAGGCCTTGCTGGAGGAGCGCCCGACCGATCTGGAGACGCTGCAGGTGATGGCCTACAGCCGGCTGGAGACGGCCCGGCGGCTGGCCCGCGACCCGGCCCAGCGCGAGAAGGCCAAGGCCATCTACGCCGACGCGGCCACCTATCTCGGCCGCGCCCACAAGGTCGATCCCGACAACTACCTGACGCTCTACGGCTATGCCGAGGCCAAGTCGCTGGACAAGGAGCCCAGCGAGAACACCCTGAACGTCGTCTTCCGGGCGGCGAGCATCGCGCCGCAGAACTTCCCCATCCGGATGAACGCCGCGCGGCTGTTCATCCGGGCCAAGCAGTACGAGTTGGCGCGCGAGCTGCTGACGCCTGTGGCCGGCGATCCGCACGGCGGCGGCATGTCGCGACAGGCTACCCAGATGCTGGCCCGGATGGAGGGCAAGGCCGACGGCGAGGCCCTGGGGGCCTCGGCCGGCGACGCCGCCGCGCCGGCTCAGGCTTCGGCGGAAGGTGACAAGGACGCGCCGGGCGGGTAACTGCGCGGGATGAGCACCTCTCCCGCCGCTGAAGCCGCCCGTCGGCGCACCTTCGCCATCATCAGCCACCCGGACGCCGGCAAGACGACGCTGACGGAAAACCTGCTGCTGGCCGGCGGGGCGATCCGGGCGGCCGGCGCCGTGCGCGCCCGCGGCCAGGCCCGCCGCACCCAGTCGGACTGGATGAAGATCGAACGCGAGCGCGGCATCTCGGTCAGCGCCTCGGTGATGACGTTCGACCACGACGGCCTGATGTTCAACCTGCTGGACACCCCGGGCCACGAGGACTTCTCGGAAGACACCTACCGCACCCTGACCGCCGCCGACGCGGCCGTCATGGTGCTGGACGCCGCCAAGGGCATCGAGCCGCAGACGCTGAAGCTGTTCGAGGTGTGCCGCCTGCGCGACATCCCGATCATCACCTTCATCAACAAGATGGACCGCGAGGCCCAGGATCCGTTCGAGCTGCTGGACGAGGTGTCGTCCAAGCTGGCCCTGGATCCGGCGCCGCTGTTCTGGCCCGCCGGCTCGGGCGGTCGCTTCAAGGGCATGCTGGACCTGCGCAGCCAGCAGTTCATTCCCTACGCCAAGAAGAGCTCGACCGACGAGGAGGGCCACCCCGACCCCGTCGCCTTCAACGGCAACGCCATCGTCCAGTATCTCGAGCCCGAAGAGCGCGCCGAGCTGGAGGAGAACGCCATGCTGGTCACCGAGGCCGGCAAGCCGTTCGACGTGCAGTCGTTCCTCGAAGGCCACATGACGCCGGTGTTCTTCGGCTCGGCCCTGCGCCACTTCGGCGTCGACCAGCTGCTGGCCGGCATCGGCGCCTATGCGCCCGCCCCCAAGCCGGCGGCCGCGACCAAGGCCGGCGGGGCGACCCACGTCGCCCCGGGCGACAACGAGGTCTCGGGTTTCGTGTTCAAGGTCCAGGCCAACATGGACCCCAATCACCGCGACCGGATCGCCTTCCTGCGCCTGACCAGCGGCCGCTTCACGCGCGGCATGAAGCTGAAGGCCCAGAACACGGGCAAGGCCATGAGCGTCAACGCGCCGATCATGTTCTTCGCCTCCGACCGCGAACTGGCCGAGGACGCCTTCGCCGGCGACGTGATCGGTATTCCCAACCACGGCGTGCTGCGGGTGGGCGACAGCCTGTCGGAGACCGGCGCCCTGCGCTTTGCGGGCCTGCCCAACTTCGCCCCGGAAATCCTGCGCCGCGTGCGCGTGAAGGATCCGCTGAAGGCCAAGCATCTGAAGAAGGCGCTGGAAGGCCTGGCCGAGGAGGGCGTCACCCAGCTGTTCCGTCCGATGATCGGCAGTGACTTCATCGTCGGCGCCGTCGGTCAGCTGCAGTTCGAGGTCATGGCCGACCGCCTGAGCAACGAGTACCAGCTGGACGTGATCTTCGAGGCCAGCCCCTACGCCGAGGCCCGCTGGCTGGTCGGCGAACGCGCCGACGTCGAGGATTTCGAGAACAAGCACAAGTCGGCCATGGGCCGCGACATCGACGAGCAGCCGGTGTTCCTGGGCAAGAGCGCCTGGGAGATCGGCTATGTCGCCGAGCGCTACCCGAAGGTGCGCTTCGAGCGGACCAAGGAACGGGGCTGAGCCCAAAAGAAAAGGCCGGGAGCGATCCCGGCCTTTTCCATGTTCGCTTGAAAGCGGCGCTTACGACTTCAGCTTGGTCAGCTTCATCTTGCCGGCGCCTTCGAACTTCAGCTTGTCGGAGGGCGACAGGTTCGGGCGGCCGACCATGACGCCCATGTTGAGCGAGCCCTGGACGTAATAGACCTCGCCCTCGTCGATCTCAACGGGCAGCACGTCCTTGACCTCGGAGTGCACGACGTATTCGTGCGCGCCCGGGGCGACGTCGATGATGAAGTAGCTGCCGTTGCTCAGCTTGCCGAGCTCGGTCTCGCCTTCGCGGACCTTGAAGCTGACGGCGGCGCCGACGAACTTGCCCGGACGGAAGAAGACGATCTGGCCCTTGCCCTGGGCCGGCGTGCCGAGGACGGCGTCGGCGGTCGCGACGGCCGGCGCGGCGGCCGGGGTTTCGGTCGGCGTCGCAGCGGCCGCCGGGGCTTCGGCCGGAGCCGGAGCGGGCTGCTCGGCCG
>NZ_JBFTJR010000089.1:0-15543 GCF_056395525.1 Caulobacter sp. 10L414 | reverse complement strand
AAGGCCACGCGGCCGAAGCGTCCCAGGTCGCGCATGCCGGCGATGCCGGTGACCACGGTCAGGAAGATCACCGGGGCGATGACCATCTTCACCAGCTTGATGAAGGCGTCGCCCAGCGGCTTCAGGTCGGCCCCGAACTTGGGCCAGAARTGRCCGATCAGCGCYCCCGCCACGATGGCGACCAGCACCTGCACGTAGAGGTGCGTGTACCACGGCCCCTGGCGGGGCGGCGCGCCTGCGGCGGCGTTCGTCTGCGGGATCATCGGACGGCTCCTGGCCGTCGTCGTCGCCCCCGACGGCGCTACGGCCAGGCTCTAGATGTCGCCGCCCCGCGATCCGGGGCAAGCGTTTTCAGGCGCCGCCGAGGCGGGGCCTCAGGACTTGGGTTTCTTGGCCTTCACGCTGGGCCAGGCCGCCGCGTACTCCTCGGGGGTCAGCTTGCGGATCGCCTGCACCCGGTAGTCGCGCGAGGAGCCGGTGACCTCGGGCACGATCACGGTCGCGTCGAAGGGCGAGCACACCCAGGAGCCGCCGCGCGACTTGATGCCGATGCGGGTGGAGACGTCGAGGTCGAAGGCCGAGTTGAACAGCGTCAGCTGGTAGGCTTCCTTGCGGCCGACATCGACATTGAGCGTGCGCTCGTCGACGACCTGGTAGCCGCGCACCTGGTCGGCGAAGAAGCAGCTTTCCCGGGAGGCGGGCTTGGCCTTCTCGGCCGGCGCCGGGGCGGCGGCCAGGGCGGGAACGGCGAGGCCCGCGGCCAGGCCGAGGGTGCAGAGGAGCAAGACGGAGCGGCGCATGTCGAAGGCCTCCTGATCGGACCGGCCTCCACTATAGCGCGACGGGCTCTTGGCTGTATTTCGGTTTGTAGGCCGATTGCGGCGAAATCAGGCGGCCTGGCGCGACAGGTCCTCGATCCAGGCGTCCAGATCGGCCACCGCGCGGCGCACGCCCTGGCGCAGGCGTTCGAGGGGCTCGTCGAGGGGCGCGCCGGCGATGCAGGCGTCCTCCAGCTCGGCCGCGTCGCGCGACAGGCGCATGAAGCCGAGGATGCCGGCCGAGCCGGCCAGGCGGTGGGCGTCCTCGCGCAGGGCCTGCGGGGCCTCGTCCTGGAAGCGCTCGACCAGCTGGTCGCGCAGCATGCCGGCCAGGCGAGCGACGCGGGCCGCCCCCATGGCCGAGGCCAGGGCGTCGCGGGCGGCGGCTTCGTCGTCGGCCTCGTCGACCGGCGCGACCTTGGCCAGGTGCAGGGCCAGGGCCTGGTCGAGGTCGCGTTCGCTCAGCGGCTTGAGCAGATGGCCCACCATGCCGGCGTCGAGGCAGGCGGCGATCTGCTGGGGGGCGCCGCTGGCCGTCAGGGCCACGATGGGCGAGGCGGTGAGGCCGCGTCGGCGGATCTCGCGGGTGGCGGTCAGGCCGTCGATCACCGGCATGTGCACGTCCATCAGCACCAGGTCGAAGGCCGCGCGCTCCAGCGCCTTGACCGCCTGGGCCCCGTCGTCGGCCGTCTCGACCACGCAGCCGCGCCGGCCCAGCAGTTCGCTGAACAGTTCGCGGTTCAGTTCGACGTCGTCGACCAGCAGGATCCGGCGACCGGGGAAGGCGGCGCGGCCCGCGGCCTCGGCCGGGGCGACGACGGCGGGGGCCTGGGCCAGGGGCAGCGCGATCTCGAAGGCGAAGGTCGAGCCTTCGCCCAGCTCGCTCTCGACCCAGATCCGCCCGTCCATCAGCTCGACGAGCTCGCGCGAGATCGCCAGGCCCAGCCCGGTGCCGCCGAAGGTGCGGGTGATCGAGCTGTCGGTCTGGGAGAAGCGCTTGAACAGGCGGTCCAGCTTGTCGGGTGCGATGCCCACGCCCTGGTCGATGACGCTGATCCGCAGGGCCGCGCGATCGCCGGCGGCGCCGAGGACCTCGACCTGGGTGGTCACCGAGCCGTGGCGGGTGAACTTCACGGCGTTGGACAGCAGGTTCAGCAGGATCTGGCGCAGGCGATGGCGGTCGCCGACGTACCAGCCGTCGAGGTCGCCGACCATGCGCAGGTCGACCTGGTGCTCGTCGGCCTGCGGCTCGACCATGGCCGTGGTCTCGACCAGCATCTCCTTGAGGGCGAAGGGCGCGCTTTCCAGGGTGACGGCGCGGGCCTCCAGCTTGGAGAAGTCGAGGATGTCGTTGATCAGGGCGTTGAGGGCCTCGCCGGCGCCGCGCACCCGCTCGGCCCGCCGCCGGTCCTCGGTCGCCAGGTTCGGGTTTTCGGCCAGCAGCCGCGAGAAGCCGATCACCCCGTTCAGCGGCGTGCGCAGCTCGTGGCTCATATTGGCCAGGAACTCGGCCTTGGCGTGATTGGCTTCCTCGGCGGCGTCGCGGGCGGTGGCCAGCTGGGTGGCCATGGCGGCCAGTTCCAGGGTCTGGCGCTCCAGCGCCTCCTGGGCCTCGACGCGGGCGGTCTGGTCCTGGACCTGGGCGATGAAGTGCTTGGGCGAGCCGTCGGGCGCGCGGACCAGCGACACCGAAAGGTGCACCCAGACGATGCGGCCTTCCTTGTGGATGTAGCGCTTGTCCATGCCGTAGCTGGCGATCTCGCCGTCGAGCAGCTTGCCCAGCAGGGCCAGGTCCTTGTCGAGGTCGGCGGGGTAGGTGATCGTCTGGAAGTCGGTCGCCAGCATCTCGGTCTCGTCGTAGCCGACGATGTCGCAGAAGGCGGCGTTGATCTTGTTGAAGGCGCCGTCGAGCGTGACCAGGGCCATGCCGACCGAGGCGTGGTGGAAGGCGGTCTCGAACTCCTCCATCTGCGCCTTGCGGGCGCTGATGTCGTGCATCAGGGCCGTGAACTGCCAGCCCTCGGCGCTGCGGGCGGCGCTGATCGCCAGCTCGACGGGAAAGGTCTCGCCGTCGCGGCGCTGGGCCGTGATCTCGATGCGCTGGTCGAGCACGGCGCCGCGACCGGTGGCCAGGAAGCGGACCAGGCCCTCGTCATGGGCCGTGCGCAGTTCGGCCGGGACGATCAGGTCGGAAAGCCGGCGGCCCTGGGCCTCGGCCGCCGTCCAGCCGAAGGTGCGCTCGGCGAAGCGGTTCCAGTCGGTGACGACGCCGGCCTGGTCCATGGTGACGATCGCCTGGTAGGCGTCGGCGATCACTCGCCGCGCGCGGGCTTCGCTGGCCTCCAGCTTGCGGCGCAGCGCGCGTTCGTCGGTGATGTCGCGTAGGACGCCGAAGACGGCGATCACCCGGCCGTCCTCGTCCAGCTCGCAGGTGGCGCGCGAATGGCCCTGGCGGACCGCGCCGTCGGCCCGCAGCAGGCGCAGTTCGTGCTCGAGCACCGCGCGCTCGACGACCACCTGGCGGGCCCTGGCCTCGGCCGCCGCCCGGTCGTCGGGGTGGTACATCTCCAGCCAGTTGTCGAAGGTGGGTGTGAAGGTCGCCGGGTCGCGTCCGTAGATCCGATAGACCTCGTCCGACCAGGTGATGGTGTGGTTGGCGAGATCGCAGCGCCAGTGGCCGACGCCGGAGATGGCCTCGGTCATGGCCAGCATGCGGCGCTGTTCGACCATGTGCCGTTCGGCGCGGCCCTTCTCCATGCGGGCGACCACGGCGTCGGCCAGCATGCGCAGGCGGTCGAGGTCGTCCTCGGAGGGGCGGGGGCGCGGCGCGGTGTCGATGACGCACAGCGTGCCCAGGTTATGGCCGTCGCGATCGCTGAGCACGGCGCCGGCGTAGAAGCGGATGTCCGGCGCGCCGGTGACCAGGGGATTGCCGGAAAAGCGCGGATCGGCCGTGGCGTCCTCGACGACCATGACCGAATGCGGTTCCTGGCGCAGGGCATGGGCGCAGAAGGCCATCTCGCGCGGGGTGGATTCCGCCTCCAGGCCGTAGCGCGACTTGAACCACTGCCGGTGCTCGTCGACCAGCGAGATCAGGGCGATGGGCGCGTCGAACAGTTCGGCGGCGAAGCCGGTCAGCCGATCGAAGGCCGGCTCGGGAGCCGTATCCAGGATGCGGTAGGAGGCCAGGGCCGCCAGACGATCGTTTTCGAGCATGTTCAGGGCGCCGCTATCTTAGGTCGACACGGTGACCCCGGGCGGCTTCACATCTACTGAACGCCGGTATCGGTGCGCTGCGGCCTATTGAAGCAGTAGAGGCAGGCCCAAACGAAAACGCGCCTCTCCAGGGGATGAGGCGCGTGATCGGAAGATCGAAAGAGAGTGGAGGAGGGGCTCAGGCCGGCTCGTCGTCGACCATCGCTTTGACCAGGTCGACCACGCGGCGGCGCAGGCGACGGTCGTTCAGGCGGGGGAACAGGTCGGCCAGTTCCAGGCCTTCCGGCGTGGCCACGAACTGGGTCATGCGCTGGGCGACGCCGTCGTCCTCGCCGTTGTCGGTCTCTTCCAGGCCGTCGAAGAAGTAGGACACCGGCGACTGCAGCAGGCGGGCGGCGTCGTAGAGCTTGCTGGCGCTGATGCGGTTGGCGCCGCGCTCGTACTTCTGGATCTGCTGGAAGGTGATGCCCAGGGCGTCGGCGAGCTGGGTCTGGCTCAAGCCGAGCACCTTGCGCCGAATCCGCATGCGGGCGCCGACATAGATATCGACGGGATGGGCGACTTCGGCGGTGGGCTTCTGGGTCATGGTGTTCTCGTCCTCGGCTCCGGTCGGACCGTAGCGGTGCACGTGGCGCGGTTGTTTACGGTGAAGAATAGACCGCTGATCGTATTCCGTCACCTCGCCTCGACGTCGCATGTCGCTAACACGACACAAATGCCGCACCCTTGCGTCGGTCCGCCGACAGAAAAGCATTCGGACTTGACCTTTCGGCCGCCGGGCGGTGTCTGCCGACCATGATTTTGCAGTCAGGCGCGCGCGTCGCGGTCGCCGGAGCCGGCGCTTTCGGCTCGGCGGCGGCGCTGATTCTCTCCCGACTCGGGTTCGTGGTGACGGTGTTCGACCCCGCGCCGCCCGGCGAGAACGCCTCGGGCGTTGCGGCCGGCATGCTGGCGCCGGCGGCCGAGGCGGTGTTCGACAAGGTCTCACGGGGTCACCTGCCGGTGTTGCGGCGCGCGCGCGAGCGCTGGGCGCCCTTCGCGGCGGATCTCGGAATCACGCTCGATCGCGGCGGGGTGGCGATCGAGGGCGAGGCCGGTTTCCTGGACGAGGTCGAGGCGGCGCTGGTCGAGGCCGGCGCGGGCTTCACGCGCACCCAGGCGGGCCTGTTCAGCGACGAGGACTGGCGGCTGGACGCCCGCCAGGCGCTGGCGACCCTGCGCGAGGCGGCGATCAAGGCCGGCGCCAGGTTCGATAGTCGCGGCGCGGCCGCCTTCTCCGACGGACGCGTCACGCTTGAGGACGGCGAGGTCCAGCCCTTCGACGCCCTGGTGGTCGCCACGGGCGGCGGTGGACGGGATCTGGCGCCGGAGCTTGCCGCGCTGACGCCGATCAAGGGCCAGATCCTACGCCTGGAGACCCCCATGGCCGGCGGCCCGGTGCTGCGCGGCAAGGGCGTCTACATCGCGCCGGGACCCCGGCCGGCGGTCGGGGCGACGATGGAGGCGGGGCGCGACGACCGCGATCCGGATCCGGCCGTGGTCGAGCCGCTGCGCATCGCCGCCGAGCGCCTGCGCCCCGAACTGGCCGGCGCGGCGGCAGTGATCGAGGTCGGCGTTCGGGCCTCGACGTCGGACGGCCTGCCGCTGGTGGGCGAGAGCCGTACGCCGGGGGTGATCCTGGCGGCCGGGGCCCGTCGCAACGGCTGGCTGCTCGCTCCGCTTGTGGCCGACATGGTCGCGGCGTATCTGACGGGCGCCGATCCCGGAGAGGACGCGGCCGCCTTCGATCCGCAGCGTTTCGAGGGCTAGATAAAGAACGACGAAGCGCAGGGAAGGGACGACATGGCCGGTTTCTGGCTGACCGACGAGCAGGAAGCGATCCGTGAAGGCGTGGCCAAGGTGTGCGCCGCCTTCGACGACGAGTACTGGCGGCGGACCGACGAGACCGGAAACTTCCCCGAAGAGTTCGTCGCCGCCATAGCCGAAGGCGGCTGGCTGGGCGTGGCCATGCCCGAAAGCGTGGGCGGGGCGGGCCTGGGCCTGACCGAGGCCGCGGTGATGATGCAGACCGTGGCCCAGTCGGGCGCGGGTTTTTCGGGCGCTTCGGCCATCCACCTCAACATCTTCGGCCCGATGCCGCTGGTGAAGTTCGGGACCGACGAGCAGCGCGAGCGCCTGCTGCCGCGGATCATCTCGGGCGAGGACAAGATGTGCTTCGCCGTCACCGAGCCCAATTCGGGCCTGGACACCTCCAGCCTGGAGACCCGGGCCGAGAAGGTCGACGGCGGCTATCGCCTGAACGGCCGCAAGATCTGGACGACCGGCGCCCAGCGCGCCAACAAGATCCTGATCATCGCCCGCACCACGCCCAAGGATCAGTGCGCCAAGCCGACCGGCGGGCTGTCGCTGTTCTATACCGACCGCGAGCAGATCGAGGCCAAGCCGATCCCGAAGATGGGCCGCAAGGCCGTCGAATGTAACATGCTCTTCATCGAGGACCTGTTCGTGCCCCAGGAGGACCTGGTGGGCGAGGAGGGCAAGGGCTTCCAGTACCTGCTGCACGGGCTCAATCCCGAGCGGGTGCTGTTCGCGGCGGAGGCCATCGGCCTTGGCCGGGCGGCGCTGGCGAAGGCCTCGACCTACGCCAAGGAGCGCGTGGTGTTCGGCCGTCCGATCGGCCAGAACCAGGGCGTGGCCCATCCGCTGGCCAAGTCGTGGGCGGAGCTGGAGGCGGCCAACCTGATGGCCTTCAAGGCCGCGGCGCTCTACGACGCGGGCAAGGACTGCGGGGCCGAGGCCAACGCCGCCAAGTACCTGGGCGCGGAGGCCGGCTTCACCGCCTGCGAGGCCTCGGTGCTGGCGCATGGCGGCATGGGCTACGCCAAGGAGTACGACGTCGAGCGCTACTTCCGCGAGGCGATGATCGCCCGCATCGCGCCGGTCAGCCGCGAGATGATCCTCAACTTCATCGCCGAGCGCGTGCTGGGCTTGCCCAAGAGCTACTGAAGAAACCCGGACGGACGACCAGATACGCGGTCGTCCGTCCGACGCCCCCTCAGTCAGCGGCGTTGAAGCGGATGGGGATCCTCACCTGCGCGCCGTCGACCGCCTGGCCGTTCTCGAGTTGCGGCTTCATCTTGAAGAACCGCGACAATTTCAGAGCCGCATCGCCGAAGCCTTCGATGGCCGGGCTTTCGGAGACCACGGTGCAGTTCTGCACCGTGCCCTTGGCCGTGACCGCGCAGTTCAGCGTCGCCCCGCCCGAGACCCCGCGCCGCTGGGCGCTTTCGGGGTAGTAGCGCGACATGTCGTCGGCGCTGGGCATCTTCAGCCACGTCGCCCGGGTGATGATCCGGGGCGCAGGAGCGGTCGACGGCGGCGCGGGCGGCGCCGGGGGATCGGCCGTAAAGGTCGGCGGCGCGGCGATGGTCGGCGGGCCCGGGTCCCTGGGGATCGGCACGGGCAGCGGATCGGGCGTCGGGAAGGGCGTCGGCAGCGGCGGATGGACCGGGATCGGGTTGGAGGCCCTGGGCGGCGTCGGCGCCGGGGTCTCCGGCGGCGGAGGCGGCGGCGGTTTCGGCATCATCGGTTCCAGCACGAAGCCGGGATCGGGAACGATCTCGGGCGGCAGGGTCACGTACTTCTGCACCGCGATGTAGGCGAACAGGGCCACGTGCGCCGCGCCGGAAACCGCGAGGGCGATGACCAGGCCCTTGGACAGCTTGCGCTTTTCGTCGCGGTCCAGGCCGGCGATGCGCGGGTTGAAATCGGCGGGGTGGGCGATCATGGCGACCTCCGTGAAGCGGCGTCGATCGGTGTCGACGTCTTCACGCTGTCACGGAAAATGACGCTCGTAAACAGATAAAATGACGATCGTAAAATCTACTGTGTCCGACCCGTCTCCGGCAGCAGGTCGCCCAGGTCGCTCCAGGCCAGGACGGGATGGCGACGGACCGTCCGCATCAGCCCGGCCAGCCACTTCCACGCCGCCTCGTCGTGGTCGAGGTGGTGGGTCAGAAGGCCGATCGGCGCATCCCAGGCGCCGGTCTTGCGACGGCGCGCCAGCTGGCGGCGCAACTGGGAGGCCAGGCGGCTGGCGCCTCGGAAGCGCGGGGCTGGGTTCCAGCGCAGCAGGTCCAGGTGGGTGTCGACGCGCGGCGGATCGGCTTGCGGCGCGACTTCGGCCCAGGCGCTCCAGCCGACATAGCGTTCGGCGGACAGGGCGTCGGTCAGGCGGGGGTGGACGGCGTTCCAGGGCGGCGTGAACAGCTTCAGCGCGCCGGGCAGGGGAGCAAGGCGCGTCCAGCCGTCCCGCAGGGCGGCGGCGATCTCGTCGGCGGTGCGTTCAGGCGGAAACTCGAAGGCGCCGCCGCCGCCGCTGCGGTCCACGTGGTCGGCGCCGTGCTGCACCACCCGAACGCCGCGCACCGTGGCGAGGCGTTCGGCAAGGTCGGCCCGATCGCCGTCGGGAATGACCGCCAGGGTCAGGGGCGCGTCGAAGGCCAGCGCGTGGGCGAGCAGCCGCTCCAACGCCGGGCCGGGCGTGCGGGCGTCGTCGTCGCGCCACCACAGGCGGGCGCGGCGGCCGGCCGCGCGCCAGCGGGCCAGTTCGCGCGACAGCAGCAGGGTCTGAAGCATCAGGCCAGCGGCGAGGTCGAGGCCACGGCTTCGGCGCAGACCGCCGTCGGGTCCTGGGCCATGGAGGCCGTGCCCCGCACTTCCAGCTGCATGCGCAGGACCGACAGCAGCGGATAGATCGCCGCCATCAGCGCGATCAGGAAGCCCCAGCCGCCCTCACGCCAGCCTTGGCGCGAGACGTAGCACTTGTAGAAGCGCCGCACGCCGCGGAAGGCGTTGCGGCCCAGGCCCGGCCATTCGCCGGTCTCGGCCAGATCCTTGGCGCGCAGCTCGGTGTAGCGGTCGAGGCGGCGCAGCATGTCGGAGATGTTGTCGTCGACCTCGTGGCGGATCGGGGTGCGCAGCGACGGGCCGGCCTCGCCGGCGAACTTCACCGACGGGTGGACGCGCTGGGTTCCCCAGCTCTTGGCGCCGCGGCGGAACAGGCGGGCCACCGAGGTGGTGCCGAACGAGCCGCCCCAGCCATACTTCACCAGGCGTGCGCCGATGTAGTTGTCGACCGGGATCTGGCGCCAGTCGCCCTGGTCGGACGCCACGGCGGCGCGGACCTCGGCGGCGAGCTCGGGGCTGACATATTCGTCGGCGTCGATCTCGAGGATCCAGTCGCCGGTGGCGGCGGCCGCGCCGGCGGCCCGGCGGGGGCCTTCCAGCGGAAACGCGCCTTCGACCAGCACCGCGCCGTATTGCCTGGCGATCGTCGCCGAGCCGTCGGTGCAGCGGTCGAGCACGACCACCAGTTCATCGGCGAAGGACAGGCGGGCCAGGCATTCGGCCAGGCGGGCTTCCTCGTTGTGTACGCAGATCAAGGCCGTGAGTTTGGCCATCGTTTCCCCCGAAAGTTGGCGCGCGGTAACATTGTTGCGTTATCGAAACAATGTTTCTCGCACAAATCGGGCAAGCTTCAGCGTGGCAGTTTGTCGCGGAGCGCCGGAAGGGCGGGGCGACTTGTCGCGGGGGCGTCCGGCGAACGCGGAAACGTGGTTAAGCCGGCATTAACCACGCTGGTTCAGACATTCGGACCATGGCCGTCCAATCCATCCGCAACGTCGTCGAGTCGGCGATCCAGCGCGCGTCGAACGCGACTGGTGTCGACTTCACGTTCCTGATGGGTACGGCCAAGCGCGAGAGCGGCTACAATCCGGCGGCCAAGGCGCGCACCTCCTCGGCCTCGGGCCTCTTCCAGTTCGTCGACCAGACCTGGCTGGCCACGCTGAAGAAGCATGGCGCCAAGTACGGCTACGCCCGCTACGCCGACCTGATCCAGCAGGGCTCGGACGGCAAGTACCGGGTGGCCGGCGACGAGGCTCGCAAGGCCGTGCTGGGCCTGAAGCTCGATCCGCACGCCGCGTCGCTGATGGCCGGCGAGCTGGCGTCGGACCACGCCTCCTATCTGCGCGGCCGGGTGGGGCGTAGCCCGACTTCGGGCGAGCTTTACGCCGCCCACTTCCTGGGGCCGCAAGGTTCGGCCCGTCTGATCGAGGCGGCCAATCGCAACCCGGGCGCCAGCGCCGCTTCGATGTTTCCGGAAGCCGCCGCCGCGAACCGTTCGATCTTCTATCGCGAAGGCCGCGCCGCCACCGTCGGCGAGGTCTATGCGAACCTGACCAAGAGCGCCGGCGGAAGCGGCGGCGCGCCGACCGTCCGCGAGCGCGAGCCGCAGAGCGACGAAGGCTTCCTGCAGTACGCCTCGGGGCGACGGCTCGACCGCATCGACCAGCAGAAGGCCGTGGTCGACCTCGTCCTGCGCGGGTCGCAGGGCTATGGCGGCGCCTTCAGCGGCGCGCGCTCGGACGACGGCGGCGGCGTTAGCCGCGTGGCCAACAGCCTGTTCTCGGCCGAGATGCTGCGCATGCTTTCGGACGCCAACGCCGGTTCGGCCGGCGGCAAGGCCCGCTAGGCCCGCAGGGCCTCAATCTCCTCATCCGAATAGCCGAGCTCGGCCAGGACGGCGGCCGTGTCCGCGCCCAGCGATGGGGCGGGCGCGCGTGGACGCTCGTCGACGCCGGGAAAGCGGGCCGGCGCGGCGGGCGAGCGGCGGCCGTCCAGCATTTCGACGAAGCAGCCGGCCGCCTGGGCCTGCGGGTCCTCGACCAGGTCGCGCGGCGTCTGCCAGGGCGCCCAGGTGATGTCGCCCGCGTCGAGGGCGGCCGCGGCGGTCTCGTAGTCCATGGCGCCGAAGGCCTCGTCGAGGATGTCGACCAGGGCGGCGGTGTTCTCGCGCCGGGCCCGGGCGCCGGAGAAGCGCGGATCGTCGACCAGCTCGGGCCGGCCGACGGCGGCGGCGATCCTGGGCCAGTCGGTCGCGCCCTGGCGGGCCAGCAGGCAGATCCAGCGGCCGTCGCGCGTCTGGAAGAAGTTGGCCAGCGGCTGGACCGCCTCGCGGCGCGGACGGGTCGAGGCCAGCTTGCCGAAGTGCAGCTGGATGGCGAGGTCCGAGCCGATGGCGTAGGCGCCGGTGCGCAGCAGCGAGGTCTCGACCAGGCGCCCGACGCCCGTCCGATGGCGCTCGTGCACCGCCGCCAGGATCGCCGAGACCGTGGCCAGCGAGGTGACGTGGTCGCCCATGCCGGTGCGGATCGGGAAGGGCTCGGCGCCCTTGGGCGCGGTCAGGGCTCCGACCCCGGCGCGCGACCAGAAGGCGGCGACGTCCATGCCCGGCTTGTCGGCGTCCGGGCCGGTCAGGCCGTAGCCGGTGAGGCTGCAGTAGATCAGGGCGGGGAAGGCCGCGCGCAGGGTCTCGTGGTCGAGGCCGGCGCGGCGCAGGGCGGCGGGCCGGACGTTGGTGAGGAAGATGTCGGCGGTGGCGATGAGACGCTTGAGCGCTTCGGCGCCGCCGGGCGTGCGGATGTCGAGCACGATCCCGCGCTTGCCGCGGTTGTCGAGTTCGAAGATCGGGTTGGCGGCCTGGTCGGCGCCGATGGTCTCGAAGAAGCGGCGCATCGGATCGCCGTCCGGCGCCTCGACCTTGACCACGTCGGCGCCCCAGTCCGCCAGGATGCCGGCCGCGCCCGGGGCGGCGATGTAGGTGGCCAGTTCGACGACCTTGAGGTCCCGCAGCATTCGCTTCCTCCGCTTTTCTTGTCGTTGGAGACGAGATTAGCGGTCAAACGAGCGTTGGGAAGTCCGTCAGGCCACGCCGCGCGCGGCTTCAGCCCGAGGTTGGCGGGTGAGGGCGGCCGCGTCGGCCACGGCCCGGGCGACGCCCGCGACGCTGACGGGCTTGCGCAGCACCGTGTCGGCGCCGGCCTCGGTGCACTCGCGGGCCTCGTCGGCGTCGCCGCCGATGACGGCGATGATCGGCATCTGGCCGCCGGCGCCGGGCAGGGCGCGCAGTTCGGCGGCGGTCTGCGGACCGTCCAGCACCGGCATGCGGCCGTCGAGCATGACGAGGTCGAACTCGCAGACCTTGGCCAGGTCGACGGCGCGACGGCCGTTCTGGGCGTGCACGACCTGGTGGCCGAGCTGCTCGAGGATGGCGCGCAGCATGGCCGCGTTGAGGGCGTCGTCCTCGGCGATCAGCACGCGCAGGCTGCGCTGGACGTCGGGGGCCGGATCGGCGGCGGCCAGGGTCTCCTCGACCGGCTCCTGCGGGCAGGGGCAGGCGGCGTCGTAGGGCAGCAGCAGGGTGAAGCAGCTGCCCACGCCCAGGGCGCTGCTGGTCTCCAGCGAGCCGCCCATCAGCCGGGCCAGCTGGCGCGACAGCGACAGGCCAAGGCCCGCGCCGTTGACGCCGGCGCCGGTGCGCTCGACGCGGCGGAAGGGCTCGAACGCCTGCTCCAGTTCCTCGGCCGACAGGCCAGGACCGGTGTCGGCGACCTCGATGGCGATGCGGTCGTCRCCGCGCGGTTCGATCCGCACCTCGACCCGGCCGCGGATGGTGTACTTCACGGCGTTGCCGACCAGGTTGGCGATGATCTGGCGGGTGCGCATGGGATCGGCCATGGCCGCGCCCAGCGCCCGGTTCTCCAGCGACGCATCGACGTGGACGGCCAGTTCCAGGCCCTTGGCCAGGGCGTGCGGACGCTCCAGCAGGGCCAGGTCGCGGACCAGGCGCACGGGCTCGAAGGCCTGGGTCTCGACCGCCAGGCGGCCGGCCTCGGCGGTCTCGGCGTCGAGGGTGGCGTTGAGCACCGAGATCAGGTCCTGGGCCGCGTCGAGGGCGGCGTTCAGCTGCTCGCGCGAGGGCGCGGCCCGCCCGCCCTTGCCGGCGGCGGCGGCCAGCACGTGGGTGACGCCAGTCAGGCCGTTGCGGATCTCGTGGCTGAGGGTGGCGACGATGTCGGACTTGGAGCGGGCGGTCCGCTCGGCGGCCTCCAGCACGCGCATCCGCTCCTCGATCAGCGCCTCGTGGGCCACGGCCAGCGCATGCTGGCGGCGCAGCATGCGGTTGAAGATCATGGCCATGGCCAGCGCCAGGGCCAGCCCGCCGGCGGCCATCAGGCCGGCCTGGCGGCTTTCGGGGCGGCTGAACAGCGCCCACAGCGGGCCGATCGCGGCCACGGGCGCGACCACCACCAGGCTCTGCAGCACCGGCGAGGCGAAGAAGATGCAGACCATGCCGGCGGCGGCCGACAGCAGCAGCAGGGTCTCGCGGATCGGACCGGCGCCGTCGGCGAAGGCCGACATCTGGATCACGCCCAGCGCCCACAGCAGGCCGCCCGCGACCTGAAGCCGCATGCGCTTGGTCAGGTCCTGGGCGTGCGGGGTCTTCAGCCAGTTGGTGATCCCGTAGAACACGCCCCAGTTGATGGCGAAGATCGCGAAGCTCAGCGACATCCACACCGCGTTCTGGGCGAACGAGCCCGCCCAGACGAAGAACGGCAGGCTTACGGCGAAGATGGCCAGGGCGTAGGGCAGCAGCGCCACCTGCACGCCGAGGGCGAGCGCAGCGTCGGCCCCGGGCCGTTTCACGTCATGGGTTCGGGGCGATGCGAACAAGAATCAAATCCTCGGGCGTTCAGGCGAGGACGCTAGGCGGTCACGGTTTGCGGCGGGTTACGCGGTATCGTTAATGCCGGGGTGTTTGCGGGCAAACAATCGTTAAGCCTAACGGCACATTGTTTGATTCGACCGTTCATTCGCAGAAGGCCAGGCCCATGGCCACGACCCGCGCCGCGCTGACCAACGACGATATCCGCATGCTCGTGAAGGGCGCGACGCCCGACGAGCGCGCCCTGGCCGCGCACCGGCTGTGCCGCAAGATCGACCGCGCCGAACTTTCCGAGGACGAGCGCCTGCAGGCCCAGGAAATCCTGCGGGTCATGGCCGCCGACGCCGCCGAACTGGTGCGCCGCGCCCTGGCCGTGACGCTGAAGACCTCGCCGCTGCTGCCGCCGGACGTGGCCAACCGCCTGGCGCGCGACGTCGAGAGCGTGTCGCTGCCGGTGATCAGCTTCTCGCCGGTGTTCACCGACCAGGATCTGGCCGAGATCATCCGCCTGGGCGGCCCGGTGCGGCAGATGGCCATCGCCCGCCGGCCCAAGCTGTCGAGCAAGGTCACCGGCCTGCTGGTCGAGCAGGCCCCGGAAGACGTCGTGGCCGCGGTGTGCGCCAACGACAACGCCCGTTTCTCGGATCTGGCCCTGCAGAAGGCGCTGGACCGCTTCGCCAAGTCCGAAAGCGTGCTTCAAGCCGTGGCTTATCGCGCGGTGCTGCCGCTGTCGGTGACCGAGCGCCTGATCGACATGGTCGGCGACCAGCTGCGCGAGCACATCCTCGACAACCACGCCCTGTCGGCCGAGCGGGCGCTGGAGATCATCGTCGGGGCCAAGGAGCGCGCGACCATCGACCTGGTGGACCAGGCCGGCCGCACCGCCGATCCCAAGGCCTTCGTCGCCCACCTGAACCGCGCGGGCCGGCTGACGCCGTCGCTGCTGCTGCGGGCGCTGGCCCATGGCCACATGACCTTCGTCGAATGGGGCCTGGCCGAACTGGCCGGGGTGCCGCATCACCGCACCTGGCTGATGGTGCACGACGCCGGCGCGCTGGGCCTGAAGGCGGTCTACGAGCGCGCGGGCCTGCCCTCGCGCCTCTACGCCGCCTTCCGCGCGGGCGTGGACGCCTATCACGGCATGGAATTCGACGGCCGCCCCGGCGAGCGCGAACGGTTCCAGGAGCACATGCTGCAACGGTTCCTGACCTCCTCCCAGGCGGTGTCGCGCGAAGAGAGCGACTACCTGCTGGACAAGCTGGACCGCCTGGCGGGCTTCAAGGCCCGCGCAGCGGGGTAGGGGCGGGACTGCGGACTTCGGGGCCGTGCTGACAATTCGGCGCTGACCCCCTCCGGCCCTCCGGGCCACCTCCCCCAGAGGGGGAGGATCTRTTGGCGCCGGCGCTCTTCGAGATGCTCCCCCTCYGGGGGAGCTGTCGCGGAGCGACTGAGGGGGYCGGCGCAGGCACAGGTTCTCGTGCTCCCGCCTTTCGGCGACAGGTTCGGGGAGGCGCGGAGCGGCCGGGCGGAGCCCGGRGACCGTRKGTTTGTTTAGCGTTTCGGCTTCGTCGACCGCTCCGCCGCGTCGTTATTCCGGAGGGCCGGAGGCGCGGGTGCTGTTTCAACCCTGGACCCGGCTGTCCCACGGACGGGCAGGAYCAATAGCCCCGCGGTRATCCGGCGGCGGCCTCGGCTGATCCTGTTAGGCCGGTTTGACGATCCCGGCCCTGTCGACCCGCAAGCTTGTCCAGGAAGGGTTCGCAGGGYCCCGGATCTATCCACGAACAGACCCTGTCCCGCCTTCCCGAGACCTTCTTGCGGCCCCGCTCGATGCGGTCCTCGCCACGCTTGGGCCGGTACCAAGAGCCCTCCCCATGGCGGGGACGGCTTTGATTATGACCCGGGTTTCRGYGCGTCTGATTGAWTTGGCTGAGAAAGTTG
>NZ_JBFTJR010000088.1:0-15649 GCF_056395525.1 Caulobacter sp. 10L414 | reverse complement strand
GGCCGCCGCCGCCGCCCGCTCGGCTCTCGACCTGGAAAACCGCGAGCGCGCCGGCCGCCAGCGCCGGCTCGAAAGCCTGGAGCGCGATCTCGGCGACTGGACCCGACGTCGCGACGCCGCCGCCAAGCGCGCCCAGGCCCTGGAGGCCGACCGCGTCAAGGCCGCCGCCGCGCTGGAGGCCGCCCGCGCCGCCCCGGCCGAACTGGAAGAGAAGCTGCTGGTCCTGGTCGACCAGTTCGACGCCGCCGAGCAGCGCCGGGCCAAGGCCAGCGACGCCCTGGAGGCGGCCGAGACCGCCCGCATCACCGCCGACCGCACCGCCCGCGCCGCCGACCAGGCCGCCGGCGAGGCCCGCGAGCGCCGCGCCGCCCTGGTGGCGCGCCTGGACGCCGCCCGCGAGCGCTTCGCCGAGATCGCCTCGAACATCCGCGAGAGCGCCCGCATGGAGCCCGAGGCCCTGGGCCGTCACCTGGCCGGCGAGGCCGTGGCGGTTCCGAAGGACGCCGCCGGGGTCGAGGCCCACCTTTTTGCTCTCGAACGGGAGCGGGATGCGATCGGCCCGGTGAACCTGCGCGCCGAGGAAGAGGCCCAGGAGTATGCCGGGCGCCTGGAGACCATGCGCATCGAGCGCGCCGACCTGTCGGGCGCGGTGGCCAAGCTGCGCGACGGCATCGAGGAGCTGAACGCCGAGGGCCGCGAGCGCCTGCTGGCGGCCTTCGACGTGATCAACAACCACTTCCAGACCCTGTTCCAGGCGCTGTTCGGCGGCGGCCAGGCCGAGCTGCGGCTGATCGAGAGCGACGACCCCCTCGAAGCCGGCCTGGAGATCTTCGCCTGTCCGCCCGGCAAGCGCCTGGCCAGCATGAGCCTGATGAGCGGCGGCGAGCAGGCCCTGACCGCCAGCGCCCTGATCTTCGGGGTGTTCCTGGCCAATCCGGCCCCGATCTGCGTGCTGGACGAAGTGGACGCGCCGCTGGATGACGCCAACGTCGACCGCTACTGCAACATGCTCGACGAGATGCGCCGCCGCACCCTGACGCGCTTCATCGCCATCACCCACAACCCGGTGACCATGAGCCGCATGGACCGCCTGTTCGGCGTGACCATGTCCGAGCGCGGGGTCAGCCAGCTGGTCAGCGTGGACCTGTCGACCGCCGAGGAACTGGTGGCGGCGCAGTAGAAAGATGCTCTCCCTGAAGGGGGAGCTGTCGCGGAGCGACTGAGGGGGAAGTGATCGCGGCATGTCAGCAGCCGCTTCCCCCTCCGGCCCTACGGGCCACCTCCCCCTTCAGGGAGAGGGTCTCAATGCGCGAACAACCCCGCCGCCATCTGCCGTAGCGGATTGCTCGGATCGGCCAGCAGCTTCACGGCCATGGCGCAGGAGATCGTCACCAGCAGCGGCCGGATCAGTCGCGCGCCGAAGCGCACGGCCAGCCGCGAGCCGAGCTGCGCGCCCAGGAAGGCCCCGACGGCCATGGCCAGGCCGATGGGCCAGATCACCGCGCCCTTGAGGATGAACAGCGCTAGCGCCCCGACATTGCTGGCGGCGTTGGCCAGCTTGGTGTGGGCGGTGGCCTTGAGCACGCCGTAGCCGAGCAGGGTGACGATGGCGACCATGTAGAAGGCGCCCGCGCCGGGACCGAAGATGCCGTCATAGAAGCCGACGATCGGCGCGATGAAGCCGGCGAACGCCGGCAGGGCCAGGCGGGCGGGGCCGTCCTCGGCCTTCAGGGCCTTGGACAGGCCGAAATAGACGGCGATGACGATCAGCAGGACCGGCACCAGGCCGGCCAGGAATTTCGGCGAAAGCAGGCTGGCGCACAGGGCGCCGGCGATCCCCGCCAGGCCCGCGGCCAGGCCTATCGGCCAGGCGGTCTTCCAGTCGATCAGGCCGCGCTTGGCGAAGGCCCGCGTGGCCGAGACCGAGCCGAACGTGCTCTGCAGCTTGCTGGTGCCCAGCGCCGCGATCGGCGACAGGCCCGACAGCAGCAGCGCCGGCAGGGTGATCAGGCCGCCGCCGCCGGCGATGGCGTCCAGGGTTCCGGCCACGAAGGCCACGCCGAACAGGATGACGAGCAGCTGGACGCTCAGATGTTCCATGGCAGGGCCCTACAAACGCGAAAAGCCGCCCGGGGGCCGGGCGGCGGCAGGCGGCGGGTGAAGGAAGGGGAGGCGGCCATGGCGCGTCTCCCCATCATTCGATCAGCCGATCAGGTGGGCCCACTGGTGGGCGCGCGAGGCCTTGCTGTTGCGGCCCAGGGCCTTCAGCTCTTCGCGGGCCGCGGCCTTTTCTTCCTTGCGGACGCGTTGCTCGGCGACTTCGGCGGCCTTGCGTTCCTTACGCTCGGCGCGCTTGACGGCCATCAGTTCTTCCTGACGGGCGACAGCTTCGAGGCGGGCGATTTCCTTGGCTTCGGCGCGGGCGGCGCGGACGGCTTCCAGTTCGGCGGCGCGCTGCTCGTCGCGCTTGTCGAAATCGGGGTCCTGAACGGTGGCCTTCGGCTTGAACTTGGCCAGCATCGCCTTCTTGGCTTCTTGCTGGGCGGTGATGCGATCGGCGAATCCGGTGTTCTTCAGATAGGACATGAAACTTCGTGCTGTTGGAGAGGCGCGTCTCTAAACCCCAAAACGCTCCAAAAAGCAATTGGAGGGGCCGCATTCGCCGACGGACGGAATGTCGCGCGCGAGCGAGCGGCCGTCTGAAAGACCCGGATTCCGTGGTCAGGCTGACCCTGCGGAAATTCCCTCGCGAAAACAGCGCCTTGCGTAGTTTCTCCACAATCTTGACGCACCGCAGCGCGCCCTATAGGTTCCGCCGCGATCAAGCCGGCCGAAAAAGCGCCTTCTTCAGGCGCGTCTGCGGGCGCTTTCGGACCTGACCGCTTCCCATGCCCAAGGCCGACGAACCGAACGACAAGGCTTTTCAAAGCCTCGACGCTCGGCTCGACGCTTTCGAGGCGCGGAAGGCGGCGGAAAAGCCCGTCAAGGCGGCGGGCGAGAAGGCATCCCAGGACGGCTATCGCCTCCTGGCGGATTTGATCGGGGGCGTTCTGGTGGGGCTCGGCTTCGGCTGGCTGCTCGACCATTACGTCGGCACGGGGCCTTGGGGGATGGTCGGCGGTCTGCTGATCGGCACGGGTCTCGCGATATTCTCCGTCGTCCGCAAGGCGACGAAACTGAGCGCGCAGGCGTCCAAGGCGAAGGCCGAGGATGTAGACAACGGGGACGGGCCAACCGCCCCCAAGCAGAAGAGAGACTAGGGCCGATGGCCGATCCGATGCACCAGTTCCAGATCCAGAAGATCGTGGAACTGCCGACCGTGACCGTTCCGGGCCTGGGCGCTATCGACCTGTCGATCACCAACTCGGTGTTCGCGATGCTGCTGGCCGCGACCCTGATCGTGGTGTTCTACGCCGCCGCCGCCCGCAAGGCCGTGGTGCCGGGCCGACTGCAGACCGTGGGCGAGATGCTCTACGGGCTCGTCGACGGATTGGCCGAGTCGATCATCGGCCACGACGGCAAGAAGTTCCTGCCCTTCGTCTTCACCCTGTTCGCGTTCGTGCTGTTCATGAACCTGCAGGGCATGTTCCTGGTGTTCACCGCCACCTCGCAGCTGGCCGTGACCCTGACCCTGGGCATCATGGTCATCCTGACCGTGGTCGGCGTCGGCTTCGCCAAGAACGGCATCAAGTTCTTCAAGCTGTTCGCTCCGTCGGGCGTGCCGTGGCCGCTGTACTTCCTGCTGGTGCCGATCGAGATCCTCTCGTTCCTGATCCGTCCGATCACCCTTGGCCTTCGTCTGTTCGGCAACATGCTGGGCGGCCACGTGGTTCTGAAGATCTTCGCCGGCTTCGTCGTCGCCCTGGGCGGCCTCGGCGTCCTGGGCTGGGCCGGCGCGGCCCTGGCCCTGTCCTCCGTCATCGCCCTGACGGCCCTCGAGTTCATGGTGGCCTTCCTTCAGGCCTTCGTGTTCGCGGTGCTCACCTGCGTCTATCTCAACGACGTCGTGCACCTCGACAGCCACTGATCACCCTTTTCTCTTCAACCTATCTCTGAATTCTCAAGGAGCCTCACAATGGAAGCGGAAGCCGCTAAGTACATCGGCGCTGGCCTGGCCATGCTCGGCATGATCGGCGCGGGCGTCGGCCTGGGCGTCATGTTCGGCAACTATTTCCAAGGCGCGCTGCGCAACCCGACCGCGGCCGCTCAAGAGCGTCCGATGCTGTTCCTGGGCATGGCGCTGACGGAAGCCCTGGGCATCTTCGCCCTGGTCATCGCCTTCCTGATCCTCTTCTCGTAATCCCCAGAGCGCGGCGAGGGCCGGCCTACGGCCCCCGCCGCGCTTTGATCTTCTAGAACCGAGCCTGCCCGTCCGCATCGGTCGGCAGGCGTTAGCTGAGAGGCGCCCTCGCCCATGGCGACGGAAAATCACGGCACGGTCGAGACGACTGAAGCCCCTGCGCACGAGAGCGGCGGTCTTCCGCAGCTCCAGTTCGAGCACTGGGGTGGTCAGATCGTCTGGCTGCTGCTCATCTTCGCCGTTCTCTACGTCGTGCTGTCGAAGGGCCTGCTGCCCCGCGTCAGCGGCGCGATCGATGAACGCGGCGCCAAGATCGCCGGCGACATCGCCGACGCCCGTCGTCTGAAGGACGAAGCCGAGGTCCAGGCCCGCGCGGCCGCGGCCGAGGTCGCCGAGGCTCGCGCCAAGGCCCAGAAGACCGCTGCGGACGCCAAGGCCAAGGCTTCGGCGCAAGCCGCCGAGCGTCAGGCCAAGGAAGAAGCCGTGGTGGCCGAAAAGCTGGCCGCGGCCGAAGCCTCGATCACCACCGCCCGCGACGAGGCCATGAGCCACGTCCGTACGGTGGCCGAGGAGACGGCCGGCGCCATCGTCGAGAAGCTGACGGGCAAGACGGCTTCGGCCGCCGAGCTCAAAGCGGCTCTGGCCTAAGGAGTAGCCGACCATGGAACACCAATCCCTGTTCAGCTTCTCCAACCCGGAATTCTGGGTTCTGGCGGCCCTGGTGATCTTCTTCGGCCTGCTGGTCGTGCTGAAGGTCCTGCCGGGCGCGCTGTTCGGCGCCCTGGACGGCTATGCGGCCAAGATCCAGGCCGAGCTCGACGAAGCCCAGAAGCTCCGTGAGGAGGCGCAAGCCCTGCTCGCCGAGGTCAAGGCCCAGCGCGAGGAAGCCGAGCGCCAGGCTTCGGCCATGCTCGAGGCGGCCACGGCGGACGCGATCCGCCTGGAAGCCGAGGCCAAGGAGAAGCTCGAGGAGCAGATCAAGCGCCGCGCCGAAATGGCCGAGCGCAAGATCGCCCAGGCCGAGGCCCAGGCCGCCGCGGACGTCAAGGCCGCGGCCGTCGACCTCGCCGCCCAGGCGGCCGAAGCGGTCCTGCTGGCCCGCGTCGCGACCGGCTCGGACCCGCTGGTCGATGCGGCCATCGGCCAGATCGGCGGCAAGCTGCAGTAGTCCTCACCGGACGGCTGAAAGATCGAAAGGCGCGGCTCGCAAGGGCCGCGCCTTTTTCTTTGGCCGGCGCCGGCGCGCAACCGTTGGGGGCGGGCGCGATCGGGCTTATCCAGGATTGCGTCGGCCGCCCTCGTCTGGGCAGATGGCGGTGACAATGGAGGGCTCATTGCGCCTTTGTGCTTCAATGATCGCCGCCGTGATGCTGGCCCTCGCCATGGCCGCGGGGCGGCCCGTGCTCGCCCAGCCGTCGGCGGGGGGCGGTCTGGCAGACGGTCGGGCGGTCCATGTGTTCGGCGACCTCCTGCTCGACTACAAGGTCAAGGCCGAGATCGGCACGGCCCCGAGGGGAGCGCCCCTGACCGACTGCTCCAACGCCGAACTGTTCTGCTCGCGCGGCAAGGTGTTCCGCTTCGTGCTGCCCAAGGCTTGCGCCGCGGCCGACAAGGCCAGGCCCGGCGACGTCTGGACGCTGGGCGACATCAGCACGACGGTGCTCGGCCGCCGGACCGTCGCCGTGTCGTCGCACGACACGCCCGGACCCCGCCTGCTGCTCGGCGATGTGAAGCGGCCAAACGTCGTGTTCGAGTACGTGCCCGGGGCCGGAATCGTCGGCGTCTATGTCGACCTGGTCGACGGGCGCGACCTGGTGGCGGCCGCCAAGGGGGCCGAGGGCGAGCGGTTCTCGCAGCTGGCGGGCCGCACCGACTACCGGCCGCGCAAGAGCTTCGACAGCCTGGGCGCCTGCGTTCCCTGATCAGGCCGTCCTGCGCCGCACCCAGCCGCGCACGGCCTTCCTGCCGCGCTTGAGCACCCGCCAGCCCGGCCGGCGCAGGAACAGCTTCTCCGACCGCAGGAGCTGCTGCCAGGCGACCAGCAGGATCTCCGGCTCGCGGCGCATCAGGCGGCGGATGGGGAAGATCAGCTTGGGGTGACGCTTCTGCCAGCGGATGAAGCGCCGCCTGGCCTGGAACGAGTTGCGTAAGACCACCATCAGCCCGATCACCAGCAGCGGCAGGCCCACGTGGCCGGGCAGGGGCGTCAGCACCGCGCCGGCCAGCAGGATCAGGACGCCCAGGGCGATCAGCGCCAGCCTGGCCACGCGGGCGAAGGTTTCGCGCACGACGAAGGCCAGCCGGCGGCGACGGAGGCTGGAAAGACGGCGAACGACCCTGGGGTCGCGCCGGGTCATCTGGAGAGGCTCACAGGGCCCCTAGACCGCGCGCTGGCCCCGGCGCTTGAGCGCCTTGCGCCAGCGCTTGGCCACGCGCCAGCGGCGCGGGATGACCAGCTTCTCGATCCGCAGGGCCTGCTGCCAGGCCACCAGCACGACCTCGGGCTCGCGGCGCAGCAGGCGGCGCAGCGGGAACACCAGCTTGGGGTGGGCGTGCTGGAAGCGGACGAACTGCTTGCGGGCCTTGAACGAGTTGCGCAGCACCAGCATCAGGCCGATGACCGTCAGCGGCACGCCCATCGGGCCGGGCAGGGGCGCGATCAGAAAGCCCGCGGCGATGAACACCAGGCCCAGAGCCACGAGCAGGCCGCGAATGATCCGGCCGAGAAGCTCGCGGGCGAGTTCGTCGGCGGCGGAGAGGCGCACGGGCGGCATGGCGATAGCGAGGTTCATGGGGGGCTGAACGGGGCTTGTGGTCCGCCGGTTTCCGGAAAAAGACCGGCCCCCTCGTCTCACAAGCTGCATATGGAAACGGGGCGCCCTTCCGTAAAGGCGCCCCGTTCCGCATTCGTGCTGCTGTTGCAGCTATTCCGCGGCGAGTGGCGCGGGGGCCACAGGTTTCCACTTCAACTTCGGCTTACGGGCCGCCAGCGTCTCGTCCAGGCGCTTGAGCGGCGCCAGGTGCGGGGCGTTCTTGAAGCGCTCCGTCTCGCCGGCCTTGGCGGCCTGCGCCAGCAGGCGCAGGGCGTCGACGAAGCGGTCGAGCTCGGCCTTCGACTCCGTCTCGGTCGGCTCGATCAGCATCGCGCCATGCACCACCAGCGGGAAGTACATGGTCATCGGGTGGAAGCCCTCGTCGATCATCGCCTTGGCGAAGTCGAGCGTGGTCACGCCGGTGTCTTCCAGCCAGGCGTCGTCGAACAGCGCCTCGTGCATGCACGGGCCTTCCGGGAACGCCGGGCTCATCAGGTCGCTGAGACGGGCCTTGATGTAGTTGGCGTTCAGCACCGCGTCCTCGGCCACCTGCTTGAGGCCGTCGGCGCCGTGGCTGAGCATGTAGGCGTAGGCGCGCACGTACATGCCCATCTGGCCGTGGAAGGCGCTCATCCGGCCGAAGGCCTGGGCGGCGACGCCTTCGGCTTCTTCCACCAGCTTGTAGCCGTTCTCGTCATGCACCACCCACGGGGTGGGGGCGAACGGGGCGAGGGCTTCCGACAGCACCACCGGACCCGCGCCCGGACCGCCGCCGCCGTGGGGCGTCGAGAAGGTCTTGTGCAGGTTGATGTGCATGGCGTCGACGCCCAGGTCGCCCGGGCGCACCCGGCCGACGATGGCGTTGAAGTTGGCGCCGTCGCAGTAGAAGTACGCGCCCGCCGCGTGGGTCAGGCGGGCGATCTCGACCACGTCGCGCTCGAACAGGCCACAGGTGTTGGGGTTGGTGACCATGATCGCGGCCACGTGGTCGCCGAGCTTGGCTTCCAGGTCGGCCAGGTCGACGCGGCCGTCGTCGGTCTGGGCGATTTCCACGACCGTGTAGCCGCAGAAGGCCGCCGTGGCCGGGTTGGTGCCGTGAGCGCTGGTCGGGGCCAGCACGGTCTTGCGGTGGCCGTTCCCGGCCGCCTCATGGGCGGCGCGGATGGCCAGCAGGCCGCACAGCTCGCCGTGGGCGCCGGCCTTCGGCGACAGGGCGACGGCGGGCATGCCGGTCAGCGTCTTCAGCCAGTGGGCCAGGCGGTCCATCAGCTCGATCGCGCCCTGCACCGTCGACTGCGGCTGCAGCGGGTGGATGTCCGACAGGCCCGGCAGGCGCGCCATCTTCTCGTTCAGGCGCGGGTTGTGCTTCATCGTGCACGAGCCCAGCGGATAGAGCGCCAGATCGATGGCGTGGTTCTTCTGGGACAGGCGCACGTAGTGGCGCACGGCTTCCGGCTCCGACAGGCCCGGCAGGCCGATCGGCTCGTCGCGGGTCAGGCCGGCCAGGGCGCCGTCGGCGGGAACCGCGTCGGGCAGGTCGACGCCGGTCTTGCTCCAGCCGCCCAGTTCGAAGATCAGCGGCTCGTCCTGCAGCAGGCCGCGGCCGCCCGACAGCGAGGCGAAGCCCGTGTCATCGTTGGAAGCTTCGGGACGGGTGGGACGTCCGACATTGTTCATGCTCATTGGACGGCTCCGGCCAGCAGCTTGGCGAAGAAGGTGATGTCGGTGTCGAGCGTGGTCTCGGTCGTGGCGACCAGCAGCACGTCGTCCAGGCCGGAGCCCGGCTCCAGGCGCGAATAGGGCACGCCGGCGATGACGCCGTGGGCGGCGAGGGTCTCGACGACCTCGGCGGCGTCCTTGGGCAGGCGCACGGCGAACTCGTTGAAGAACCTGGGGGTGAGGATCTCGACGCCCGGGATGGCCGCCAGGGCCTTGGCGGTCGCCAGCGCCTTCTGGTGGTTCAGCGAGGCCAGCTGGCGCAGGCCCTGCTCGCCCAAGAGGCTCATGTGGATCGAGAAGGCCAGGGCGCACAGGCCGCTGTTGGTGCAGATGTTGGACGTGGCCTTSTCGCGGCGGATGTGCTGCTCGCGGGTCGACAGCGTCAGCACGAAGCCGCGCTTGCCGTCGGCGTCGACCGTCTCGCCGCAGAGGCGGCCAGGGGCCTGGCGGACGAACTTTTCGCGGCAGGCGAAGAGGCCGACGTAAGGACCGCCGAAGTTCAGGCCGTTGCCGATCGACTGGCCCTCGGCCACGGCGATGTCGGCGCCCATGGCGCCCGGCGACTTCAGCAGGCCGTACGAGACGGCTTCGGTGGTGACCACGATCAGCAGCGCGCCGGCGGCGTGGGCGGCCTCGGCGATCTTGGTCACGTCGGTGGCGGTGCCGAAGACGTTGGGGGTCTGCACCACGACGCAGGCGGTATCCTGGTCGATGGCGGCGATCACCGCGTCCTCGGCGTCGATGGCGGCCGGCAGGCGCAGGGTGGCCACGCCGGCGGCGTGGGCCAGGGTCTCGACCGCGCCGACATAGTGCGGGTGGACGCCGCCCGACAGCACGGCCTTGTTCTTGCGGGTGACGCGCTGGGCCATCATCACGGCCTCGGCCGTGGCGGTCGAGCCGTCATAGAGCGAGGCGTTGGCCACATCCATGCCGGTCAGGGCGGCGACCTGGCTCTGGAACTCGAACAGCACCTGCAGCGTGCCCTGGGCGATTTCCGGCTGGTAGGGCGTGTAGCTGGTCAGGAACTCCGACCGCTGGATGATGTGGTCCACCGTGGCCGGCACGTGGTGGCGATAGGCCCCGGCCCCGACGAAGAACGGCCCCTCGGCGGCCGAGCGGTTGCGGCGCGACAGGCGCAGCATCTCGCGCTCGACTTCCAGCTCGCCGGCGTGATGGGGCAGGTCCACAGGCTCGCTGCGGCGGGCGACGGCCGGCACGTCGACGAAGAGGTCGTCGATCGAGCCCGCGCCGATCACGCCGAGCATGTCGGCGCGGTCTTCGGGGGTCAGGGGGAGGTAGCGCATGGGGAGAAGCACCTAGGATTTGTCATCCCGGCCGAAGCGCCGGGATCTCCGGCGCCCGGCGGGCGAGATCCCGGATCGACGCTTCGCGCCGTCCGGGATGACACGAAAAAAGCGGCTTAGAGCGTCGCCAGGAACGCCTCGTAGGCGTCGCGGTCCATCAGGGCGTCGACCTCGGCCGGGGTGGACAGCTTCAGCTTGGCGAACCAGCCGCCGGCTTCCGGCGCGGCGTTGACGGTTTCCGGCGCATCGCCCAGTTCGGCGTTGGCTTCCACGACCTCGCCCGACACCGGGGCGTAGACGTCCGAGGCGGCCTTGACGCTCTCGACGACGGCCAGGCCTTCGCCTTGAGCCACGGTCTTGCCGACTTCCGGAACTTCGACGAACACCACGTCGCCCAGTTGCTCGGCGGCGTAGGCGGTGATGCCGACGGTGGCGATGTCGCCTTCGACGGCGACCCATTCATGGTCTTTGGTGAAGCGCATTGTCGGGCCCTTTCTCTATGTTTGCGACGCGACGGACGCCAAAACCGGCGTCCACTTTTGGCTGTCGCGTCGGCTAAAGTTTGCGGACGTAACGGGTGGGAACGAACGGGGAGGCTACGACCTCTGCGGCCGCCGGCTTGCCCCGGACGATGACTTTCAGCGTCGCGCCGATTACGGCGTAGGCCGGAGGCACGAAACCGATCGCGATGGCGCCGCCGAAGCTGGGGCCGAAACCGCCGCTGGTGACCTTGCCGATGACGTTTCCGTCGGCGTCGGCGATGTCGGCGCCTTCGCGCGCCGGGGCGCCTTCCAGCACCTTCAGGTTCACGCGCACGCGGGCCAGCTCGCCGGCCAGTTCCTTGGCGATGCGGTCAGCGCCCAGATAGTCGCCGGCCTCGCGGCGGCTCTTGCCGACGGCGAAGTTCAGGCCCGCCTCGATCGGCGAGACCGTCTCGTCCAGGTCGTGGCCATAGAGCGGCAGGCCCGCTTCGAGGCGCAGGCTGTCGCGGGCGCCCAGGCCGATCGGCTTGACGCGCTCGTCTTCCAGCAGGGTGTTCCAGATGCGGGCGGCGTCCGAGGCCGGCACCGAGATCTCGTAGCCGTCCTCGCCGGTGTAGCCCGAGCGCGAGATGATGGCGGGAACGCCGAAGGCGGTCAGGGCCTTGGCGTCCATGAACACCATTTCGGCCGCTTCCGGCACGTGGGCGGCCAGCACGGCGGCGGCTGCGGGACCTTGCAGGGCCAGCAGCGCGCGGTCTTCCAGGCGCTCCACCGTGGCTTCGCCGGCCAGGGTCTCGGCGATGATCTTGTAGTCGTTGTCCTTGCAGGCGCCATTGACCACGACGAACAGGCCGTCTTCGTCGGGACGGGCGGTCATCAAGTCGTCGATGATGCCGCCCTGCGCGTTCAGCAGCACGCCGTAGCGCTGCTTGCCGGCCTTCAGGCCCTGGTAGTCGGCCGAGACCACCTTCTCGAAGCTCTTGGCGGGGTTCTCGCCGCGCAGGCGGGCCTGGCCCATGTGCGAGACGTCGAACAGGCCCGCATGCTCGCGGGTCCACAGGTGCTCTTTCAGCACGCCGTCCTTGTACTGCACGGGCATGGAATAGCCCGCGAACGGAACCATGCGGGCGCCGGCCGCCACGTGGGCGTCGTAGAGCGGGGTCTTCTTGAGATCGTCGGTGGACACGCGGCGGGCTCCGAAACGGGGTCGGCGACGGTTCCGGCTCTCGCCGGTTGGTCGCGCCCCCGCTGTCCCTTTGGCCTGAGAGATTCCGGCCTCTTCCAAAGAGAAGCCTTGCTCCTTCGGCGAGCCGCCCTTTCGGGAGGCTTCTTTCCAGCGTTCCTAAACCCGCGCGGTCCTTTTGCCTGAGCGTTTCCGGGGCGGTTGCGCCTTCGGCCTCGGGATCGAATCCCGATGTCTCCCGCGAGGGTCAGGCGGTCAATGAGCGAGGGCGGGGAGGGAGTCAAGCGCGGCCGAGGTCTTGGCGCGTGGGGATCCGGCGACGCCTGGATTCGAGGCGCGCGACCAACCCTCGATCGTCATCCCGGGCGGAGGCGCGAATGCGCCGCAGACCCGGGACCCAGGGGCGACCGCATTGCGCCGGCCCCTGGGTCCCGGCTCTCCGCTTCGCTGCGGCCGGGATGACGAGGTTTAGAGTGCGCGGGAGAAGGCTTGGCCCTCAGCCCTTCTTCACCGCGCCGCCCTGGCCGACGAAGCCCAGCACCAGGAACTGCAGCGTCGCGCCCATGGCCACGCCCAGCAGGGTGACGCCCAGCCAGGCGGACGGTCCGGGCGTCGGGCCCATGCCCGAGCTCGCCGTCCACAGATAGACGCCCCAGACGAGAGCGGCCCCGGCCACGGGGCCGATGAAGGCGAGGTTGGCCTTCTCGCCCAGCCGACGCCGGCCGATGATCACCAGCACCGCGCAGCCGACGATCTGCACCAGCGGCCCGACCAGGTTCAGCGGAAAGCTCGCCTTGTCGGGCAGCGCCGAGGTGCACAGCATGGTCAGCACGATGGCCAGGCAGCCGATCGTCCAGTAGCGGCGAACGCCGATGGGGCCTTCCTTCACTTGAAGGCGATCAGGCGTGGGGCATGGCCGCGCGCACCTGGGCGCGCAGCACGTCGATGGGGGCCAGGCCCGCGTCGGTCTTGAAGTGCCAGTAGGTCCAGCCGTTGCAGGCCGGGGCCGACTGCACCATGGCGCCGATCTTGTGGATCGAGCCGGTCAGGTCGCCGACCGCGATCGAGCCGTCGGGGCGCACCTTGGCCGCATGGGCGCCCTTGGCGCAGTACAGCGTGTCGCCCGGATGCAGCAGGCCGTTCTCGACGATGACGCCGAACGGCACGCGCGGCTCGGCGCGCTTGGAGCCGGTCATCTCCAGGTCCTGCGGCGCGATCGGCGTCACCTGGGCGATGCGGGTCTTGGCGTGCTCGACATATTCGGCCTCGCGCTCGATGCCGATGAACTTGCGGCCCAGGCGCTTGGCGGCCGCGCCCGTGGTGCCCACGCCGAAGAACGGATCCAGGATCACGTCGCCCGGCTTGGTGGTCGACAGGATCACCCGGTAGAGCAGGGCTTCGGGCTTCTGGGTCGGGTGGGCTTTGGCCCCATCGGCGCCCTTGATGCGCTCCTCGCCGGTGCACAGCGGGATGGTCCAGTCCGAGCGCATCTGCACTTCGTCATTGGCCATCTTCAGGGCGTCGTAGTTGAAGGTGTAGCGCTTGGCGTTCTGGCTCTTGGAGGCCCAGATCAGGGTCTCGTGGGCGTTGGCGAAGCGGGTGCCCTTGAAGTTGGGCATCGGGTTGGTCTTGCGCCAGATGACGTCGTTGAGGATCCAGAAGCCCAGGTCCTGCACCGCCACGCCGACGCGGAAGATGTTGTGATAGCTGCCGATCACCCAGATCGCGCCATCGTCCTTGAGCACGCGGCGGGCGGCCTTCAGCCACTCGCGGGTGAACTTGTCGTAGGCGGCGAAGCTCTCGAACTGGTCCCAGTGGTCGTCGACCGCGTCGACCTTGGAATTGTCCGGGCGCAGCAGGTCGCCGCCGAGTTGAAGGTTGTAGGGCGGGTCGGCGAAGATCAGGTCGACCGACTTCTCGGGCAGGGCGTTCATCGCCTCGATGCAATCGCCCTGAATGATGGTTTCCGGCCCGAACGCCATGTCCGCTTCCTTGCAAAACACCCAACGGAATCATGGAGTCCCGTGGTTACCCGGGAATGAACGGTCATGGTTAGCCACTGGTTAATCGCGATTCGAAAAACGGTTAACAGTGCTTGATGTTCTGCAAATGTTCTCTATCGTGAACTCGACCGGGGCGCGAAGCGTCCGGCCGCTTTGACGAGGTTGGGGGATGTGAGGGGGGCATGGCGTTGATCCGCGGGTTCATCGCGTCCAGCCTCGACGGCCGCGTCGCCGACGCCGGCGGCGGGGTCGAGTGGCTGGCGCCGTTCCGGAAAGTGGATCCCGGCTACGGCGCCTTCATCGATCTGGTGGGCACGGTGGTCATGGGCCGGTCGACCTATGACCAGATCCCCAGCCTCGGCATGGGCTGGCCCTATGCCGGCAAGCGCGGCTTCGTCGTCACCTCCCGGCGGGGCGATCCGGTGCAGCGCGGGGTGAGGTTCTGGCGCGAGGGGCTGCCGGCCCTGGTCGCCCGCCTGCGCGACCTCGACGACGGCGACGCCTGGGTGGTGGGCGGCGCGGGGCTCCTGGCGGCTTTCGCCGAGGAAGGCGCGCTGGACCGCCTGTCGCTGCTGATCGCCCCGGTGTTGCTGGGCGAGGGGCGACCGCTGTTTCCCGAACGCGGCGGCGCGCCCAGGGGCCTTGTCCTGCGCGGCGCGGCCTCGCTGGCCATGGGCGTGGTGCGGCTGGACTACGAGCTTTTGCCGCTCAAGGCGGCGCGCGGACGGGGGCGGGCGGCGGCGTCGGACGGGGCCGAGGCGTGAGGGGGCGTTAGCTTGCGACCCATTGCGGAACGTCGGTCGATTGCGACAATGACGATATGCACAGCGCCACTGCCTACGAGCGTCGAGCGACCCTGACCATAGATCAGCTTCAGCGGCTGAGGGCTGAACTCGTCGACGAGGTCGGGAAGTATAGGGTCGCTATCCGAGGCTATTCGTCCCAAAAAAATGGCGCAACATGGCGCCCCCTATTTGGCGCAGCTCGAAGCACGGGTTGCCGAGATTGACGCCCAGATCGCTAATCGAATGTAGGTCCGCAAGCCGCCTGGCTGACGTTCCAACCCCCGCCCCTGGCGGCTGGGCTCCACCTCCATCCTCGGCGCCGGCGCCAATTCCCGCTCTCGACCCGTCGCGGACGTCGGGAACGACCGTCAAGGAACCAGGATGATGCTTAAGTCGGGAGCCGAAGCGTGAGGTCGGTGCGGGTCTCAGGCCTTTTCCTGGCGCTGCTTGCGTTCAGCTACGCGAAGTTCGCCTCGGCGCAAGCCGGCCCGCGCGCGGAAGCATCCAGCCGCCCGGAAGGGCGATGTGATCAGGCGTCCTCCCAGGCCAAGACGTTCAGCTGCTACTTCGAGCTGGCGGCGACATCGCGAGCAGAAGTCCAACGTGCGTTCGATCGCAGCCTTGAAAGCGCGATGGCCCGAGACAGGGAATTCAATGCCTATCCACGCGCGCAGGGCATGCCGAGCGCATCGCTGGCCGAACGGTTGAAGCTCTCCCAAACCGCATGGCTGCAATACGCCGACGCCCAGTGCGGGCTCGAAGGGGAGACCTCGTTTGGCGGCAGCGGAACCGATATCCTCGACGCGGCGTGTCGCTACCGGATGAATTCGAACCGCCTCCAGGAACTCGAAGCGGCGCGCCAGCTGCTTGAGCGTTGAAGATCCGCCTGGCCAGCCAGGGGCGGCTGTCTGCCCTGGTCGGACGTTGCAACTAGCCGTCCTGTCCAGGCATGGTCGTGGAATGTCCGTCCTGTCACAGACCCTCGTTGCAACCAGCGTCATCTACTACAGCCCGCTGGATGAGGGAGCGTTCTTTGAGTGGCTGGATCGGATCGATTGCG
>NZ_JBFTJR010000087.1:0-15688 GCF_056395525.1 Caulobacter sp. 10L414 | reverse complement strand
GCGCCCGCCGCTCCGGCCGCCGCGACGCCGGCCGCGCCCGCGACCGCCGAGCCGGCCAAGGCCGAAGAGGCCGCCCCGCCCGCCGACACCGCGCTCAAGGACCCCGTCGCCTGGGCCGTGCAGAAGGGCTCGCACCTCGACTTCAACCTGGCCTGGGCCGACACGCCCATCCAGGGCCGGTTCAGCCGCTGGACCGCCGACATCCTGTTCTCGCCCGAGGCGCTGGACCGCTCGAAGCTGACCGTCAGCATCGACCTGGCCTCGGCCGGCACGGGCGACGGCCAGCGCGACGAGAGCCTGCAGGGGCCCGACTTCTTCAACACCTCGGCCAATCCCAAGGCGACCTTCACCGCGACCAAGTTCCGCAAGACCGCCGAAGGCCGCTTCGTGGCTGATGGCATGCTGGACCTGCGCGGCGTGAAAAAGCCGCTCAGCCTGCCCTTCAGCCTGAAGATCGACGGCGACACGGCCACGGCGCGCGGTGTAACCACCGTCGACCGGACGGTGTTCGGGGTTGGACAGGGCGAATGGGCGTCGACGGATCAGATACCGGGCAAGATCAAGGTGAGCTTCGCCCTGACCGCCAAGAAGAAGTAGCCCGCGCGGCGGACGCGCTCGCCTCGGGCGGGCTCGTCCTGCTGCCCACCGAAACCGTCTACGGCCTCGGGGCGGACGCCTCCGACCCCGCGGCCGTGGCGGCGATCTTCGAGGCCAAGGGCCGTCCGCGCTTCAACCCGCTGATCGCCCACGTCGCCGACCTGGCCACCGCCGCCCGCATCGCCGCCTTCGACGAGCGGGCGCGGGCCCTGGCCGAGGCCTTCTGGCCGGGCCCCCTGACCATCGTCGCGCCGATCGCCGACGCAGGCGCGGTCTGCGATCTGGCTCGCGCCGGTCTGGAGACCGTGGCCATCCGCGTGCCCGGCCATCCATTGGCCCGCGCCGTGCTGGCCGCGTTCGGCGGGCCGGTCGTGGCGCCGTCGGCCAACCGCTCGGGCCGTCCCAGCCCCACCACCTTCGAAGACGCCAATGCCGAGACCGGCGGCAAGTGCGCCGCCGTGCTGGACGGCGGGCCCTGCCAGGTCGGCCTGGAATCCACCGTCGTGGCCGTGCTCGACGGCCCCGTGCGGCTGCTGCGGCCCGGCGCCGTCACCCGCGCCCAGCTGGAAGCGGTGGTCGGCCCGCTGGCCGAAGCCGATGACGACGCCAAGCGCTCGCCCGGGCGCCTCGCCCTGCACTACGCCCCCGACGCCCCGGTGCGGATCAACGCCGAGGCTCCGGGCGCCGGCGAGGCCTATCTCGCCTTTGGCCCGTGGCCGCAGGGGGAGGGGGTGTTCAATCTCAGCCCGACGGGCGACCTGGCGCAGGCCGCGGCCAATCTGTTCTCCTACCTCCGCGCCGCCGACCGCACGGCGCCGACGGCCATCGCCGTGGCGCCGATCCCCGACGAAGGCCTGGGAGAGGCCATCAACGACCGCTTGAAGAGAGCTGCGGGGTTTGTAGGTTAAGGTCGTGAGCTCAACGGTGCTTCAGGGGGAAGCATGAAAGTGGCGAACTTAACTAACGAGCAATTGAGTGCGTTAATCACGAACCATCAGAAGCAGGGCGCTTTTGATCGGCCGCTTTACACAGAAGCCTTGGATGAGCTCCAGCGTCGGGACGGGCCCGCGTTGGATTTGGACGTAACCATCAGGTGTATTCTCGCAGCGGCGGCTAGCAGCTCGTTCCTCTCATATGGTGACGTTGCCAAGGCGAACGGTTGCGAGTGGAATAAGGTTCGTCGCCAGATGCCCCGGCATTTGGATCGAGTTCTGGCGAAGGCGCATGCGCGAAAGGCTCCTCTGATCACCTCGATCGTCGTCAACGACAAGAACCGGGAGACGGGCGCCTTGGAAGAAAGCTCACTTGGTGGCTTCGTCGCAGGGGCGGAGCGTCTAGGGATTCGAGTAGAAGATCCCGTCGAGTTCCTGCGTAGAGAGCAAGAGGCGACGTTCCTTTTTGCCGAACGCAATGACCGGCTTTGAGCTCAGCCGCTCGGCGAAAAGTATTTGGTCCTTCCTACAACGAAGCTGCCGTACCGCTGGCTAGGCAAGACGGCTCGGCCCCGGCTAGGGTCGACCCGAATCTCTAGTCTGGGTTGATGGGGCGCGTATGGGGGGCAGGGAACCGGTCGAGGCGGCCGCCGAGCAGGAGCTGGCGTGCTGGGGGCTGTGGCGCAGGCTGAAGAACGAGTTCCCGGCCTGGAGCTTCGTGCCGTCGTGGTTCTACTCGCCCGGCGCCTACGGCTATCTGGGCGTCGACTTCCTCAGCGGCTTTCGCCGCAACGGCTCGACCAGGCGCGCCTTCGCGCTGCTGGAAGGGATCGACGACAAGACCTTCGACGCCGTCGCCGCCCTGGCCGGGCTGAACGCCCGTCGCCAGGAACAGATGCTGCGGGCGGTGGTCATCACCTACCTGACCGTTCCGGTCTCGGTCACGGCGCTGGTGGCCGAGATCATGGGCGACAACCTGGGCGCCTTCGTGCGCGCCAACACGGTCAACTGCCTGGGCCTGGCCMTGATCCTGGCGCTGGGCCCCCTGTCGTACCTGGTCAGCAACTGGCGGGCCCGCCAGATCGTCGGCGTGCTGGACCTGATCAGGATCGAGCGCGCCGCCCGCGCCTGATCCGGCCGGCGCAACGCATTTCACCACCCGCCAAACGCTTGTAGGATCGCCCCGCGCTCCGGCCGCGCCGGCGCGTGCGTACGGAGCGGCGTAGGGAGTGAGCGAGTGGAGCGAGAGCGGAAGGCTTCCACGCAGCGGCGAGACATCCTGATCGCCGCCACCGAGTGCGCGCAGAAGTCGGGCTTCCATTCCGCCACCATGGACCAGATCGCCCGCGGCGCGGGCTTGAGCGTCGGACAGGTCTATCGCCACTTCGAGAACAAGGACGCGATCATCGGCGCGGTGGCGCAGGCCAGGGCCCGCAAGGTGCTGGACCCGTTCGAGAACCACGCCCAGGGCGAGCCGGTGCTGGAGACCCTGCTGCGTGACGCGTCCGCCGCCCTGCGCCAGGCGCGCGAGACCAAGGTGGCGGCCCTGGACCTGGAGATCCTGGCCGAGGCCGAGCGCAACCCCGTGGTCGCCGATGTGGTGCACCACGTCGAAACGGTCCAGCTGGAGCGCGGCGTCGAGGCCCTGGCCCCGTTCCGCAAGCCGGGCTGGACCGACGACGACATGGTCGCCCGCATCGCCTTCCTGGGCCTGATCCTCGACGGCCTGCAGATGCGCGGCGCGCGCGGCTCCACCGCCAGCCCGGCGGCGATGGAGCGGGCCTATCGCGACATCATCGCCGCGCTGTTCGGCTAGGGCGGATCGACATTCAATCGCTTGCCCCGATTTTCACCGAGCCTCCCCGCGAAGGCGGGGACCCAAGCCGAGGTCGCCGATTGTCCACGGCCGCGCCCAAGCCTGAACGTCAGCTTGGATCCCCGCCTTCGCGGGGAAAATCGGTCTATTGGGTGTCGCGGTTGGATGAATGTCGATCCGCCCCAGGGCGTCAGTTCTTCAGGCGGTAGCCGGTCTTGAAGATCCAGCCGATGATCGCCAGGCACAGCACCAGCACGCCGCAGGTCGCCCCCAGGCTGACCCCCACCCCGACGTCGGACGTGCCGAAGAAGCTCCAGCGGAAGCCGCTGACCAGGTAGACCACGGGGTTGAACAGCGACACCGTCCGCCAGGCGCCCGGCAGCATGTCGATCGAATAGAAGCTGCCGCCCAGGAAGGTCAGGGGCGTGATCACCAGCAGGGGAATGATCTGCAGTTTCTCGAAGCTGTCGGCCCAGATGCCGATGATGAAGCCGAACAGGCTGAAGGTCACGGCCGTCAGCACCAGGAAGGCGATCATGAACAGCGGGTGGGCGATCTCGAAGGGCACGAACAGGCGGGCCGTGGCCAGGATGATCGCGCCCAGCATCAGGGACTTGGACGCCGCGGCGCCGACATAGCCCAGCACGATCTCGAACGGCGAGACCGGGGCCGACAGCACCTCGTAGATCGTGCCCGACCACTTGGGCATGTAGATGCCGAACGAGGCGTTCGACAGGCTCTCGGTCAGGATCGACAGCATGATCAGGCCCGGCACGATGAAGGCGCCGTAGGGCACGCCGTCGACGGCGGTCATGCGCGAGCCGATGGCCGCGCCGAACACCACGAAGTAGAGCGAGGTCGACAGCACCGGGGCGGCGATGCTCTGCAGCAGGGTGCGGAAGGTCCGCGCCATCTCGAAGCGGTAGATGGCGGCTATGGCGTGCAGGTTCATGGCCGGTCCTTCACCAGGCTGACGAAGATCTCCTCGAGGGAGCTCTGGCGGGTGTTCAGGTCGGTGAAGTCGACGCCCTCGGCCGACAGGCGGCGCAGCAGCTGGGCGATGCCGGTCTCGGGCGCCTGGGCGTCGAAGCTGTAGACCAGTTCGTGGCCGTCGGCGGCCAGCTCCAGGGCGTAGTCCGACAGGCCCGGCGGCACGGCGTCCAGCGGCGCCTGCAGGTGCAGGGTCAGCTGCTTCTTGCCCAGCTTCTGCATCAGGGCGGCCTTGTCCTCGACCAGGATGATCTCGCCCTTGCGGATCACCCCCACCCGATCGGCCATCTCTTCGGCCTCCTCGATGTAGTGGGTGGTCAGGATGATGGTGACGCCGGTCTCGCGCAGCTTGCGGACCATCTCCCACATGTCGCGGCGCAGCTCGACGTCGACGCCGGCGGTGGGCTCGTCGAGGAACAGGATCGACGGCTCGTGCGACAGGGCCTTGGCGATCATCACCCGCCGCTTCATGCCCCCCGACAGTGTCATGATCTTGGCGTCCTTCTTGTCCCACAGCGACAGGTCGCGAAGGATCTTCTCGATCAACGCCGGGTTCGGGGGCTTGCCGAACAGGCCGCGGCTGAAGGTGACGGTGGCGATCACCGTCTCGAAGGCGTCGGTGGTCAGCTCCTGCGGCACCAGGCCGATCTTGGTGCGAGCCGGGCGGTACTCGCGGGCGATGTCGTGGCCGTCGGCCAGGATCGTGCCGGTCGAGGGCCGCACGATGCCGCAGATGATGCTGATCAGCGTGGTCTTGCCCGCGCCGTTGGGGCCGAGCAGGGCGAAGATCTCGCCGCGCTTGATGGTCAGGTCGACCTGCTTGAGGGCCTGGTGGCCGGAGGCGTAGGTCTTGGTCAGATCCGACACCGTGATGATGGGTTCCACCCGTTCGTTCCCTCTCGTGCGTGCGGTCCGCGCCCAGATGGGGGCGCGGGGCGGCGAGCGCCAGTGGCGCCCGGCGCGCCTATTTCGATCCCAGAGCGTCGACCAGGTGGCAAGACTTTCCGACGTCGGATTTCCAGCCGATCACGTCGGACGCGTCCCCGGTCCGCCCCGGTCAAGGTGGTGGCCTAGCCTGTCGCCGCGCCCGGATCTGTCAGCAGTCGTCAGCGGGCGCGGCGGGCCGAGCGGAGCATGCGTCCAAGCTCGCCGATCGAATAGGGCTTCTGCAGCACCGGAAAGCCGTGGTGGACGTCGTCGGCCAGCACCTGGCTGTATCCGCTGGTCAGCACGACCGGCATGTCGGGCCAGCGGGCGTTGATCCGCCGGGCCAGCTCCAGGCCGCTGATGCCGGGCATGACCACGTCGGTGAAGACGTAGTCGAAGGCCTCGGCCCGCTCTTCCAGCACGGCGACGGCGCGCTGGCCGTTGGCGACCAGGCAGGTCTCGTAGCCCAGGTCCTCCAGCAGCTGGCGGGCGAAGTCGCCGACCTCGGCGTTGTCCTCGACGATCAGGATCGCGCCGCGCTCGTCGCCGGAGGGCTCTACGGCCTCGCCCGCGTCGGCCTTTGCCGGGGCGTCCACCCGCGGCAGGTAGAGGGTGAAGGTCGAACCCTCGCCCTCGCGGCTCTCGACGTCCACGTCGCCGCCCGACTGCTTGGCGAAGCCGAAGACCTGCGACAGGCCAAGGCCGGTGCCCTTGCCGACGTCCTTGGTGGTGAAGAACGGCTCGAAGATCTGCTCCAGCACCCGGGGCGACATGCCCGTGCCGGTGTCGGCGATCGAGACGGCGACGAACGGGCCCTCGTGGCCGCCGTGTCCCCGCATCGCGGGCAGGGACGCCACCTCGAAGGCGCGGATGACGAGGTCGCCCTCGCCGTTCATGGCGTCGCGCGCGTTCACCGCCATGTTGACCAGGGCGGTCTCGAACTGGCTGGCGTCGGCCTCGACGAAGCAGGCCGAGGGGCAGTGCTCGACGACAAGGCGGATGCGTCCGCCGACGACCGCGCCCAGCATGTCGGCGGTGCTGGCGATCCTGTCGCCGACGTGGAAGGTGGTCGGCCGCAGCGTCTGGCGGCGGGCGAAGGCCAGCAGCTGCGCGGTCAGCTTGGCGGCGCGGTCGGCGGTGTCGGAGATCGCGTCCAGGTACCGGCCGCGCTTTTCCTCGGGCAGCGAGGGGCGGCGCAGCAGTTCGGCCGACGAGCGGATGACGGTCAGCAGGTTGTTGAAGTCGTGCGCCACGCCGCCGGTCAGCTGGCCGATCGCTTCCAGCTTCTGCATCTGGCGGACCTGGCTCTCGGCGGCCAGCAGGGCGTTGGTGCGCTGCTGGACGTGGGTTTCCAGGGTCTCGTTGAGGCTGCGCAGTTCGCCCTCGGCGGCGCGCAGGGCGGTGACGGTGCGGGCCAGTTCCTGCTCGCGCGCCCGAAGCGCCTCTTCGGCGATGGTCCGCTCCAGAAGGTCGGCCGCCTGCCGCGCCAGGATGTCGAGCAGGCGCAGGTCGCGTTCGGACGGGCGGTGGACCTTGCTCCAGTGGGTCGAGATCATGCCCAGCAGGCTGCCGTCGCGGGCGCGCAGCGGCGTGGTCTGGGCCGCGCGGATGCCGGTGCGGCGGAAGGCCTGCAGGTCTTCGGCGCCGGCGATCTCGTCCCAGGCCTCGTAGTCGGGGATGATCGCGCGGCGGCCCGAGCGCAGCGCCAGCGTGCAGCTGCTGTGGGCGGCCGGGCTGACCCATCGCCAGAAGGCGACGGCTTCGGGCGGCAGGCCGCGATGGCTGAGAAGCTGCAGCTCCCCGCCGTGGCCCGACGGGTCGCCCTGCGGGCACAGAAGCTGCATCGTGCCGAACTGCGAGCGGGTGATCGAGACCGCCGCGTCGACGATCTTGCCGTACAGTTCCACGCGGTCCTGCTCGCCGATCAGCTCCAGGCTGATGCCGTGCAGGAACTCGATGTCGGCGAAGTCGTCCGGCGGCGCGATCGCGCGCCTGCGGGCGGGTCGTGACGGTTCCGGATAGAAGACGTCGAGCATGGCCGTTCCTGTGGGCGCGGACGAGATAAAGCACAGCCAGGCCGCTCTGGTCGTCGGCTAGGCGACTTTGCGGCCATGCGACGCCCCCGCTTCGCAAAGAAGCTTCAGCATGCGCAGCCCACGTAACGCGCGAAACGGCGAAAGGCGCCGCCGCTCCTTAGACGAACCGTCAGCGGACCGTCAGCACCGCGCCGTGCACCCCGATCACCGAGACCCGCGTCCCGGTTTCCGGGGCGGCCTGGCCTTCGGTTTCACCCTCGGTCTGGGCGGCCCACTCCTTGCCGTCGACGAAGACCCGGCCGCGGCCGTTCTCGAAGGCGGCGACCACCTCGGCCGGGCGGCCGAGCAGGCGCAGGGTGGGGTCGTTGAGGTCGGGATCGGGCCCGGCCAGGGCCGGCCGCAAGAAGCGGCGGGCGAAATAGGTGCTGGCGATGGTCAGCACGGCGAAGAGGGCGATCTCCACCGGCAGGCTCGTCGGCAGAAGCAGGGCTACGACCCCCACCGCCGCCGCCGAGGCGGCCGGCCACAGGAGCCAGCCGGTGCCGGTGCCCACCTCGATCGCCAGGAACACGGCCGCGGCCGACAGCCACAGCCAGAAGGGGTGGGCGACATAAAAGTCGATCAGGCCGGTCATGGCCTCAGCCTCCCTTGCGCGGCGCGCTGGTCGGCACGGCCGCGGTGCGCACGGGCGGGGTGGCGTCCGGTCCGCCCAGCGAGCGGATCAGTTCGCCGACCCCGGCCACCGTGCCGGTGATGCCGGCGAAGTCGGCCGGCACGATCACGGTCTTGGCGTTGGGCGAGCGGGCGAGATCCCCGAACGCCTCGACGTATTTCTGGGCCACGAAGTAGTTGATGGCGTTGACGTCGCCGCGGGCGATGGCCTCGGACACGAAGGCGGTGGCCTTGGCCTCGGCCTCGGCTTCCCGCTCGCGGGCCTCGGCGTCGCGATAGGCGGCCTCGCGGCGGCCCTCGGCCTGCAGGATGGCCGACTGCTTGGCGCCCTCGGCGCGGGCGATCTGGGCCTGCTTCTCGCCCTCGGCCTCGGTGATGACGGCGCGGCGCTCGCGCTCGGCCTTCATCTGCCGGGCCATGGCGTTGGTGATGTCGGCCGGCGGGGTCAGGTCCTTGATCTCGATGCGGGCGACCTTGACGCCCCACGGGCCGGTGGCGTCGTCGATCGTCGCCAGCAGGCGCGAGTTGATGTGGTCGCGCTGGGAGAGCACCTCGTCCAGCTCCATCGAGCCGACCACGGTGCGCAGGTTGGTCTGGGCCAGCTGGGTGATGGCGTAGATCAGGTTGTCGACGCGATAGGCCGCGGCCGAGGCATCCATCACCTGGATGAAGACGATGGCGTCGACGGTCACCGACACGTTGTCCTTGGTGATGACCTCCTGCTTGGGGACGTCGAGCACCTGCTCCATCATGTTCACCCGCCGGCCGATGGTCTCGACGAAGGGGGTCAGGATGCTGATGCCGGGCTTGAGCGTGCGGGTGTAGCGCCCGAAGCGCTCGACGGTGAACTCGCGGCCCTGGGGCACGATCTTGATGACGTTGACGACCAGCAGGATCGCCAGCACGAGCAGGACCAGGGGAACCAGATAAGCCGCCAAGAACGCCTCCCGAGAGGGCCGGCCCGGCGGCCTCGCCGCCGGTCGCCCGCGCCCATAGGAAGAATTTAGCGCGCGGCTCGCCCGTCCGCCACGGAATCCGGCGAAGCTTGCGCGGGGTCGTTGATCACCACCGTCTGCGACAGCTTGGAGGCGAGGGCGCGGCCGCGCTGGGCGGCCTGGCGCTCGGCCCGGCGGCTCTCGGGGCTGCAGCCCTCGGGGTGGCCGGCCTGGCTGGCCGCGAAGCCGCCGTTGAAGCGATCGCGCAGCTTGTCGGTGAAGGTCGTATCGGCCGCCTCGACGTCGATCAGGCGCATCATCCGCGCCCGCCAGAACTGGTCGCCCGCGCCTTCGCAGGCCTGGCGCAGGGCGTGGCTCTGGCCCAGCGCCCAGGCCAGGTCGAGCAGGCGCTGGCGGTCGGCGGGCTCGCGGTCCTGGGCGTAGGCCGGCATCGCCAAGGGGGCGGTCAGCAGCAGGGCCGCCAGGGCCGGGACGAATGAGCGCGCGCGGAGCATGGGGGCATTATCACCGCAAGGGCGTCGCCTGTCATCGCCGCGCCCGCGCCGGGCGAGCTTGACCGTTTCATCCACAGCGGCGGTTGCCAATTTGGAGTCGAAACTTCGACTCTTCAGGGCCTTGCTATCAACAAGGATCGGCGTCAGGCTGTGGATAAGTCAGGGGCGGCGAGAAACGACCACTCCGACAGCGCAGAAGGGAGGACGTGTCATGGCCGAAGTGCATTACGGCGTCGTCCAGGTGGGCGACCGGTGGACTATCATCGGCGACCAGCTCCGGTTCGGGGCCTACCGCAACCGCCACGAAGCCGAACGCGCCGCCGTCCGGCTGGCCGAGCAGGCGACGGGCCTTGGCCTGCCGGTGCGCATGCATCTGCAGGACGAAACCGGACAGCTGCACAGGCCCACCCTGCTGAGCTGACGGCTTCACGCAACGAAAGGCGGCCTCCGCGCGCTTTAACGGTGAGCAAGCGCCGCCGTTGGATGCCGCCATGGCCGACTCCGCAGAACTGACCGACCGAGACGCCCGCGCCGAGCGGGTCACCCAGGCCTATGCCGGCAATCGCCTGCTGCTGGCCCTGCCCGACGAGGCGCGCGCCGCGCTGAAGACGGGCCTGTCCCTCACCGCCCTGGCGCGCGGCCAGGTGCTGTTCGACGTCGGCGAGGACGTGCGCAACACCTACCTGCCGTGCCGGCCGACCATGGTCGCCCTCCTGGTGGTCACCGCCGAGGGGCGCGAGGTCGAGGCCGCCACCGTCGGCTGGGAAGGCGCGCTGGGCGGCATCGTCAGCGGCGGGCTGAAGCCGGCCTACGGCCGCGCGGTGGTGCAGGCGCCCGGGCCGGCCTTCGTGGTGCCGACCGCGCGGCTGGACGAGATGCGCCAGCGCTTTCCGGCCATGGGCGACCTCTTCACCCGCTACGCCGACGTCATGATCGCCCAGATGATGCAGTCGGTGGCCTGCAACGCGCTGCACACGATCGAGCAGCGCTGCTGCCGCTGGCTGCTGGCGGCCCACGACCGCTCGGGCGAGAACGTCGTGCGCCTGACCCAGGAGGCCCTGGCCGACATGATGGGCGTGCAGCGCACCACCGTCACCGCCGCGGCCAAGGTGCTGCAGGCCGACGGGATCATCCAGACCCGCCGCGGCCGGGTCGAGATCCTCGACCGCCGCAAGCTCGAACGCCGCGCCTGCGAATGCTACGGCCAGGTCGAGGCGCACTTCGGACGGCTGCTGCCCGAGATCAAGGAGTAGGGGGCGGCTCGCCGACCACCGAGCGGCGGGTGGGGGCGTCCGCGCAGGCATTCAGCCAACCTGGCAGCCAACCTGGCCAATTCCACCGAATTCCCCCGCGTAGGCGGGGGCCCAAGCCGCCTTTCGAGGATAGGCGGGGCCGCGGACGACCCGCCGGCGCCGCTTGGATCCCCGCCTTCGCGGGGAAGAACGGTTTGGGGGGCTTTCCTCCCACGATTGCGCCGACCGGCGTTACGCGACACTCTCCGCGCCGTTTTCATTCGGGCGCCGGGGAACATGGCCGACACTGTGGTGCTGATCCTGGCCTCGGCGGCGGCGGGCGTGGGGCTGTTCGCGGCCGCGCAGCTGGGCGTGCGCCGCGACTGGCGCACGGCGCCCTCGACGGCCCTGGCGGTGTTCCTGCTGCTCAGCGCGCTGTCGGGCCTGGACCTGATGCTCGATCGCGCCGGCGCCTACGCCGCCGCGCCTTGGGCGACGGGGATCCTGTGGACCACGTCGCTGGGCCTGGGGCCGTCGATCCTGGCCTATGTGCTGGCCATGACCGGCGATCCGGAGCGGGGCTGGACCCTGAAGCGGATCGCGCGCATCGGCTGGCCGGCGGGGCTGGCCATGCTGCTGGTCCTGCCGTTCTTCCTGCTGCCGGTCTCGACCCGGCTGGCGGTCTATACCGGCCAGGGCGCGCAGGCCGATCCGCTGGCCGGACCGCTGCAGCTGGCCTTCGTGGCGCTGTTCCTGGCCGTGACCCTGGGCTATCTGGCCGCCGCCTTCGCGGTGCTGGGCCGCCACGTGCGGCGGGTGCGCGACCTTTTTTCCAACCTCGAGGATCGCACGCTCAGCTGGCTACGGGCGCTGCTGCTGGTGATGCTGGCCGCCTGGCTCTGGGGCGCGGTGAAGTCGGCCCTGGCCGCCGGCGCGGCGCACGAGGGCTGGCTGGACGCGGCGGCCGCCGCCGTCGAACTGGCCTGGACCGTCGCCATCGGCCTCTTTGGCCTGTCGCAGAAGCCGATCTACACGCTCCAGACCGAGACGCCGCAGGTGCTGCCCGCGGCCGGCAAGTACGCCCGCTCGGCCCTGGCCGAACCTCGCCAGGTCGAGATCGCGGCCCGCCTGGAGCAGGCCATGCGCGCCCAGGGCCTCTACCGCGATCCGCTGCTGTCGCTCAGCGGCCTGGCGGGGCGCATCGGCGTCACGCCCAACCACCTGTCGCAGGTGCTCAACGAGCACCTGGGCCAGAGCTTCTTCGACTACGTCAATCGCTGGCGGGTCGAGGAGGCGGTGGCGCGCATTGCAGCCTCCGACGAGCCGATCCTGGCCATCGCCTACGAGGTCGGCTTCAACTCGCGCTCGACCTTCAACGCCGCGGTGAAGAAGCACGCCGGCCGGCCGCCCAGCGCCTTCCGCCCGGCCGCCTGACCGCTCCGGCCCAACCTCGACCACCATGTCCTGACCGGCAGGATCGGACGCCTTTGCGCTCCGGGCCTGCCCGTTCGGACGACGCCCAGCGCCGCGCCGGCCAGGGTCGTGACCGTCCTCCCCCCGTTTCGAGAGAGAACCGTCATGATCGATCGCCTGTCCGGCGCCGCCCTGCTCGCCGCCTGCCTGCTGGTCGCGCTCGCCCCGCCCGCCCGCGCCCAGTCCGAGGAGGCCGAACCCGAGCGGCTGTTCCTGCTGGGCGCCGGCGCCTACGCCGCGGCCAACCCCTATGAGAGCGCCAAGGAAAAGACCGGGACCGGCGTGCTGCCGCTGTTCTTCTACCAGGACCGGCGCTTCACCGCCGACCTGAGCGGCCTTGCGGTCAAGGTCCTGGCCGGCGACCGCCTCACCCTGGAGGGGCGCATCGCGCCGCGCTTCCAGCTGGTCGACCCCAAGGAGACCCGCGACTTCGCCTTCCTGGAGCGCGACCTCGGCGTCGACGTCGGCGGCCGGGCCAGCATGGGCTTGGGCCCAGCGACGCTCAGCCTCGAATACTTGGCCGACGTGTCCGGCGAGACCAAGGGCCAGGAGGTCAATCTGGACCTGACGCTGGAAGCCGCGCCCACCGATCGGCTGACCCTGCAGGCGGCCGCCGGCCTGTCGTGGAAGGACGAGAAGCTGGCTACCTGGCTCTATGGCCTGAAGACCGACGAGGTCGGGCCGGGGCGGGCCTACGAGTTTGGCCGCACGCGCGGCGCGCCGTCGGGCGGGGTGGTCGTGCCGTCGCTGGGCGCCCAGGCCCGCTACCGGATCGGCGAGCGGGCCTATGTCATCGCCGCCGCCGAGATCGAGCTGTTCGACGACGACATCACCAAGAGCCCCCTGGTCGCCAGGAAGAGCGCCGCCGCCGGCTTCGTCGGCCTGGTGCGCAGGTTCTAGGCGTGAGCGAGGTGCATGCGACGCTGATCTCGCCCGGCGTGCCGGCGCGGCTGGTCGCCGTCGGCCGGACGGCGGCGATCCTGCTGATCTGGCTGGCGGCCACGGCGCCCATGGCGGTGCTGGCCTGGGTGGTCGCGCCTCGCCTGATGGCCCCCGGCGATCCGCTGCCGGGCCTCGTCTTCTGGCGCATGGTGGTGCTGGGCATGGCCTGGCAGCTGGTGCTGTCGCTGGTGGTGCTGAAGCTGGAAGGGATCAGCCTGCGCTGGTCGCAGCTGCGCCGGCGCCTGTGGCTGACGCCGCCGGTCTGGCGCTCCAGCGGGCGGCGGTTCATCGGCGCCTTCCTGCTGGTCCCGCTGTTCGTGGCCCTGGGCTTTCTCGGCGACGAGGCCGCTACCCTGCTGTTCCAGGCCACGCCCCTGGGCGAGCGGCTGGCGCAGCTGGCGCCGTCCTTCGCGATGATCGAGCGCCTGATCGCGCCCGAGGCCCGGGGGCGTTGGGACATCCTGGGCCTGGCCCTGGTCTCCAGCCTGTTCAACTACGGCCTGGGCGAGGCGCTGCTGTTTCACGGCGTGCTGCTGCCGCGCATGGAGCGGGCCTGGGGGCGCTGGGCGTGGCTGGGAAACGGCCTGCTGTTCTGCGCCTATCACGTGCACAAGTTCTGGCTGATGCCGGGGCTGGTGATCAGCTGCCTCTGCTACGCCCTGCCGGCCCAGGCCTTCCGCTCCAACTGGCTGGCGGTGGTCATCCACGGGGTGGAGGGGCTGGTGCTGATCACCGCCGTGCTGGTGGTGATCCTGCAGCCGTGAGGTTGCGGCGATCGCCGTTCTGCGGCATCAAGCCCGGATGTTCATGCCTGAGCTTGTCTGAACGGCTGCCGCACGCCTCGCGCGCGCGGCTCGCAGCCCGAACCTTCCCGCCGCTTGACGCGGCGCGTTCGGGCTTGGCCGAACTTCAGACTGGCTTTTTTCCAAATGAACATCTCGAGAGACGAGCAGCGCGTGCTGCACGTCCTGGCCCAGGGCGGCTGCGTGCGCGCCCATCGCGACGAGGGCCGTCGCATCACCCGCGTCGAATGCGTCACCCGTGACGGCCTGGTGCTCGCCAGTTGCAACCTGGCGATCTTCGGCAAGCTGAAGCGCAAGCGCCTGATCGAGTCCCGCGCGTCGGGGCCCTATCGCATCTCCCGCCGCGGCCGCGAGGCCGTGCGTCCGCAACTGGACAACAGGGGATAGAGGGTGTGGACCGGACGCGAGCGCGTCCGGTCCGTCACGGCTTTGCCGGCGTTTCCGGCACCGGCGCGGTCGAGGGATCGGCCGGCGCGCCGGCGGCGAACAGGTGGGTCTCCGAGGCGCCGCCCTTCACCTTGGCGGCGTCCTCGCAGAACTGCGTCTTGTCGTCGGCGTGCGAGCCGATCATGGCCCCGCTGGCCATGCCCAGGAACATGATCACCGCGTCGCGCTGGTGGGCCTTTTCGGCGTCAGTCTGCTCGGGCGGGCCCAGGGTCATGACGGCGTCGACCGCGCGGCCCATCTTCAGGGGATCGACCGAGAGATCCGGGCACAGCGACGAGGCGGCCATGAAGTAGCCCATGTTGAGGATGCGGCCCTGCTGCTCGACCGTGAAGGTCGGCGACATCAGGTCGGCCAGCAGGGCGCCGGTCTCCTGGCGGGCGGCGTCCTTGCCGACGGGCGCCGGCGCGGTGGCGGCCTCCTTGCCGGCCTCGGGCTTGGGCGTGCAGCCGGCGGCGAGCGCGGCGGCGGCCAGGGTGAACGTCAGGGTGCGGAGGGTCTGCATGATCTCGTCCTCCGGGCTTTCAGTAGCGGTAGCCGAATTCGCGCGACGTCCACGACGGCGAATAGCCGCGTCCGCGCTCGTAACAGGCCCGTTGCGAGGGATAGCAGTCGACGCCCCGGGCGGGCGAGTAGGGCGGGTCGCGGCGGCGGTCGTCGTCGTCGCGGTAGCGGTCGTCCTCGTGCTTCTTCTTCGACGAGGCGGCCGCGGCGGCCAGGATGCCGATGGCCAGGGCCCCGGCGACGATGGCCCCGCTGTTGTCCTTCTTGCCGCTCTTGCCGGCGTTGCATTCCGAGGTCGGCCGCCGGTCGATGGTGTCGTAGCGGCCGTCGTCGACGAACAGGTTGATGCATTCCCGGTTGCCCGGATGCCACCAGTACTGCACGCCGCCGTCGGCGTGATCGAGCTGGTAGCCGCGCGAGCGCAGGCTGTTTTCGCCCTGGCCGGCCCGGGCGCCGATCAGGTCTCGGGGTTGGGCTGAGGCGGCCAGCGAGGTCGCCAGCACGCCTAAGCCCGCGACGACCGCCACGGCGGCCTTCGTCGTCCTGTTCATCAAGGTCTCCTGGTTGGAGGCGATCAGTAGAAGGCGCCGTAGATCACGTCGACGACGCGGCCGGTGCGCCACTCGACCAGCAGCAGGTCGGGTCCGTACCGCACCCAGTGATAGCCGTAGGGCGGGCCGCCCAGGCCCAGGCGCCAGTAGTCGTCGTAGATGTAGCCCGACGACAGGAACAGGCCTGGCAGGATCCCGCCGATCGCCCAGCGGCGATAGCGCTGGCCGGGCGGATAGCGCCAGCGGCCGCCCTGGACCGGCCGGAAGCCGGGCGGGCGGCCCGCGCCGGGCCGGTGCGGACCCATCGGCGGGGTGGGAC
>NZ_JBFTJR010000086.1:0-16161 GCF_056395525.1 Caulobacter sp. 10L414 | reverse complement strand
GCGGCCGGCTGGCGCGGGACGCCGTCGCGCGGCCACGTCGCCGCCGCGCGGGCGCAGGCCTCGGCGAAGCTGTCCTCGGCCAGGTCGAGGTCGCGAAAGCCGGCGGCGAGGGCGGCGATGATCCGGCCGCCGGCCTCGCGCGCCGCCTGGTCGAGCTCGGCGCTCACGCCGCCTGGGCCAGCGGCCGCACCTCGACCGCGCCCTCGCCCAGGGGCAGGCGGCGGGCCCAGGCCAGGGCCGCGTCCAGGTCGCCGGCCTCGATCAGGTAGAGGCCGGCCAGCGGCTGGTCCGTCTCGGCCTTGGGGCCGTCGTGCAGCGGGGCGTCCCGCCGCAGGGTGGTGGCCGTGTCCGGGCTCTTCAGCAGCGCCTGTCCCCGCAGGACCCCCGCCGCCGCCAGGGCGGCGGCGAAGGTCCGGCGGACCGGCGCCAGCGAGACGGCGGCCGCCTCGTCCTCGTAGATCAGCAGGGCGTAGCGCACGGCCTAGCCGCAGTTCTCGCCCGTGGGCCGGATCTCGATCTTGCCGCCGGGCGACAGCGGGATCTTGCGCGCCCAGTCCACCGCCGCGGCGTGGTCGGCCACGTCGACCAGGTAGAAGCCGCCCAGCTGCTCGTGGGTTTCGGCGAACGGGCCGTCGTGCACGACGCCGTCTTTCGTCAGGGTCGAGGCCGCGCCGGTGGGGGCCAGCTCCGACCCGCTCCAGTCGAGCCCCGCCGCCTGCAGTTCGTCGGTGAACCGCATGTGCCCGGCGATGACGTCGGCCAGCAGCTTCTGGCCGGCCTCGCCGGCGTAGTGGGCCTCGGTCTCGTAGATCAGCAGCATGTACTTCATGGCGGGTCTCCGTCCGGCAAACGCCCTGTGCGCCGCCTTCGTGGGAGAGACGCGCCGGACACGCCCCATTCGACAGCGCCGGTGAAAAAAGTCGAGCCCCGCGCGCGACGTCGCCGTGTTTACCTGTGGCTTCAATGCGGATAGCTTTTCGCGCAGAGATTGTGCCTTGGGGGAGGCGATCATGATCCGGCTAGCGGTATTCTGCGACGGCACCTGGAACGGGCTCCAGATGCAGAACCTGACCAACGTGGCGCGGCTGGCCCGCTCGATCGTGCGCGATCCGCCGGGCCAGAACGGCAAGCCCGGCGTGCCGCAGGTGGTCTATTACGACGAGGGCGTGGGCACTGCGACCGGCGTCAGCCGCACCAGCGACCGGCTGGAGGCCATCCTCGGCGGCGCCTTCGGGGCGGGCCTCGACCGCAAGATCGAGCAGGCCTACCGCTTCATCGTCCTGAACTACAAGGAGCCGGAAGACGAGATCTTCATCTTCGGCTTCAGCCGCGGCGCCTATACCGCCCGCAGCCTGTGCGGCCTGATCCGCAAGTGCGGCATCCTGCGGCCCGAGCACCTGCAGCGCGTGCCCGAGGCCATGCAGCTCTATCGCAACCGCAAGATCCACCCCGCCGGCCCCGAGTGCCAGGAGTTCCGCGACCGCTATTCGCGGCGCGAGGTGGTGGGCAGCGAGGACCTGCGCCGCAAGGTCGGCGAGACGACCGCGCCCCGCATGGCGGCCGGCGCGACCGGCGGCGACGAGTGCCTGCTGACCAACGAGGTGCGCCGCAACCGCGCCGTCGGCATCCGCTATCTGGGCCTGTGGGACACGGTGGGGTCGCTGGGCGTACCCGACCGCTTCGTGCTGCTGTCGGCCTTCAACAAGCGCTTCCGCTTCCACGACACCGAGGCCTCAAAGCTCATCGAGAGCCTGCGCCACGCCATCGCCGCCGACGAGGACCGCCGCACCTTCAGCGCCGCGCCGTTCTCCAACATCCGCGACCTGAACATCACCGCCACCGACGAGCTCAACGCCGATATCAAGCTGAGGAACGCCCGGGCCGCCAAGGCCGGACGCGCGCCCCAGCCCCTGGCCCAGGTGGTCGACCGCAGGGGTCCCGGCTACATCCCCTACGACCAGCGGCGCTATCAGCAGAAGTGGTTCCCGGGCGACCACGGCGCCGTCGGCGGCGGCAATTTCGAGCCGGGCCTGTCCAGCGCCGCCCTGCTGTGGGTCGCGCAGGGCGCGCAGACGGCGGGCCTGGTCTTCGACGACCGCCCCGACGGCGAGCTGGCCCAGGCCGGCGACCTGGCCAATCCGCTGGTCGACTGGCGCATCGGGCGGCGGCCCGGCTCGCTGCGGCCGGCCTGGATGACCGATCTTCTGGGGATGATCGGCGGCTATCGCTCGCGGGCCGTGTCGATCGGCCGCGACGAGGTGCACCCGGGCGCGCGCCTGCGCTGGATGCGCATGGCCCACTACCGGCCCAAGGTGTTCTCGCCGTTCACCGGCGAGACCAGGCTTGGCCTGCACCGCTATGTCGAGCTGGTGACCGGACCGCCGTTCCGGCTGCTGTTCGTGCTGGCGCTGATCGCCGGCGCCCCGCTGCTGGTCTGGCTGCTGGGCGTGGTCGCCCACGAGCTCCTGCGCCTGCTGCCGTTCGGGATCGGCGCACCGGCGGCCGACGCCCTGGCGGGCGCCGGCGCCTGGGTGCGCGGCCTGTTCGCGAGGTAGACAGGGGCGACCGTCGGCGCGGGCGCCCCCAATCCGTCCTTCCCGCCTTCGCGGGGAGGCTCGGAGATGAACGGCCAGAACTGCGGGTGTCGACCCGCTGGGTCCTAGCGGGCCAGGGTCTCGAGGAAGCGCACCGGCTCGCCGCGGCCCTCGGCGACGATCTCGTCGTCGCGCATGACCACGATGCCGCGAACGATGGTGGCCACCGGCCAGGCCTTGGCCTCGAAGCCGTCGAACGGGGTCCAGCCGGCGCGGTTGGCCATCTGCTCGTGGGTGATGACCTTGCGGGCCTTCATGTCGACGATGGTGAAGTCGGCGTCGAAGCCCTCGGCCAGGCGGCCCTTGTCGGCCAGGCCGAACACGCGGTTGACGCCGTGGCTGGTCAGATCAACGAAGCGCTCGAGGGAAAGCTTGCCGTCCACCACGTGGGTCAGCATGACGGGAACAAGCGTCTGCACGCCCGGCATGCCCGAGGGCGAGGCCGGGTAGGGGCGGGCCTTCTCCTCGCGGGTGTGGGGGGCGTGGTCGCTGCCCAGCACGTCGGCGATGCCGGCCTCGATGCCGCGCCAGACGCCGGCCACGTGATAGGCGTCGCGGATCGGCGGGTTCATCTGGGCGAAGCCCTTCAGGCGCTCATAGGCCTCTGGCGCGACCAGGGTCAGGTGCTGGGGCGTGACCTCGACGGAGGCGACGTCCTTGTTCAGCGCCAGGAAGTCGATCTCTTCCTTGGTGGTGACGTGCAGCACGTGGATGCGCTTGCCCAGGTTCTTGGCGATGCGCACCAGGCGGTGGGTCGACTGCAGGGCGGCCTGGGCGTCGCGCACCTCGGGGTGGCTGGTCCAGTCGCCGGGACGGGCGAGGGAGCGGCGCTCGGCCAGGCGGTATTCGTCTTCCGAGTGGAAGGCCGCCCGGCGGTTGACGTGCCGCAGCACGTTCTCGACGCCCTCGTCGTCCTGCACCAGCAAGGACCCCGTCGAGGCGCCCATGAACACCTTGATGCCGCAGCAGCCCGGCAGGCGCTCCAACTCGCCCAGGAAATTGGCGTTCTCGTGGGTGCCGCCGACATAGAAGGCGTGGTCGGTGTGCATCCGGTTCTTGGCGCGCGACAGCTTGTCGGCCAGGGCGTCCGGATCGGTGGTGGTCGGCTCGGTGTTGGGCATCTCGAACACGGCCACGACGCCGCCGAGCGCCGCGCCGCGGCTGCCGCTTTCCAGGTCTTCCTTCCACTCCAGGCCCGGCTCGCGGAAGTGCACCTGGCTGTCGATCACGCCCGGCAGCACGGTCAGGCCCGCGGCGTCGAACACCTCGCCGGCCGAGGCTTGGGAGAGGTCGCCAATGGCGACGATCTTGCCGGCCCGCACGCCGATGTCGGTGATCCCGCGCCCGGCGTGGTTCACCACCTCGCCCCCACGGACGATCAGGTCGAAGGTCTGGGACATGGGGCGTGCTCCTGCGGTGGTTTGGGGCGGTCTAGGTCCGCTGGGGGGCGGTGGCAACACGTTTCGTGTCATTCGCCGTTGCACCCCAACTCCGAGCTTCCCCGCGAAGGCGGGGATCCAAGCGGGACTGGCGACCTCTGGAAAGCGTCAGGGGAGAACAGGTTTCTGACTCGGCTTGGACCCCCGCCTTCGCGGGGGAGATCGGGGGAGGGGGAAGCGTCCAGCCGGAACGATCGCTCAGCAGTTCAGCGTCTCATAGAGGTCCAGCCACTGCGGGTTCATCGCCTCGATCAGCCGGATCTTCCACGCGCGGTGCCACTTCTTGATCTGGCGCTCGCGCAGCAGGACGCCCTCACGGCTGTCCCCGTTCTCGTACCAGACCAGGCGGTGCACGCCGTAGCGGCGGGTAAAGCCGCGAAAGTGCTCTTCCCGGTGCTGCCAGATCCGCCGGGCAAGATAGTCGGTGTGCCCGCAGTACAGCGTGCCGTAAGGAGCGCTCGCCAGGATGTATACCGAGAACACGAGGTCCATGGATTGCTCTTGTCCGGGGCGACGGTTGGGAGAACATAAGATGAACAATCTGGGCGCGCAATGGCGAACTCACTCGCGCGCAGGGCGGGTGGCGTCGACGATGCGGTCGGCGCGGCTTGGGCCCCCGCCTTCGCGGGGGTGAGCGGGAATGGAAGGCGGCTAGGGACTTACCCGACGAGACCAACCTCAGATCCGTCCTTCCCCGCCAAGGCGGGGATCGCAGGGCTAGGGCCGCCTGGCCCCGTCCAGGTCGAACGACACCCGGAACAGGCGGCCGGGGCGGGAAAGCTCGTAGCTGAAGGCCTGGTCGGTCAGGCCCAGCGACCAGACGTTGGTGTTCGACACCGCGCGGTCCAGTCGGGTGAACAGGGCCTGCGACTCCGCGTCGACCGGGAAGCGCTGCAACTGGGCCGTTCCAGCCTCGACCGTGTCGCCGCCGTAGCGGGAAAGCTGGTCCTCGACGCCGTCGGCGTGGCGGTGGTCGTGCTTGAGGCGCAGGCGGCCGTCGTCGAGCCGGGTGACGATCCAGGTGCGCGAGCGGTCCTCGCCGACGCTGAACGGGATGCGGATCTCGCGGGCGTCGCACCGGGCCACGGTCATGACCAGCGCAGACTTGCGGAACGGCTCGTCGGCGGCGTCGCCGGCGACGACCTGGCCGGTCAGGGTCTTGCCGCACAGGGCGGTCAGGCGGGCGAAGAACTGGTCGCCCGGCGTCTGGCCGGCGGCGGTCGCCGAGGTGGCCGCCGAAAGGCCAAGCAGCGCAAGGAGGGCGACAACGGCCTTCACGGGATCAGGCCTGCGGGCTGGCTTCGCCGTCCGGACGCTTGCGGCGGCGGGGCGAGACCTTGAGCTTGGGTTCGGCTTCCGGACCGGGCGGCGAGGCGGGCGGGTCGAGCGGCAGTTCCGGCGCGGCGTCGATGGCCAGGGGCGATTCTGCATGCGCCTCGGCCGGCGTTTCGGGCGGCGTCTCGGGGGACGGCGCGGCCTCGACGACGGGCTCGGGCTCCACGACCGCCGCCGGCGCGGCGGCCGCGCGGGCCTCGTCCAGCAGCTCGATCGCCGCCCTGACCACCTTGGCCACCGGCAGGTCGCTCATGTGGCGGATGGCCTGCGACAGGTCGGGGTCGACGGCCTTGAACTGGTCGAAGTCGCGCGGGCCGCGCACCGCGCGGGTCAGCGGGCCCCAGGGGCCGTAGCGGCGCTCGTCCGAGGGGCCGAACAGGCCGACGGTGGGCGTGCCGGCGGCGGCGGCGATGTGCATCAGGCCGCTGTCGTTGCCGATGAACAGGTCGGCGCGTTTCAGGCAGGCATAGGCGGTCAGCAGGTCGACCTTGCCGGTCAGGTCGATGCAGCGGCCCCGGGCCGAGGCCATGCGCAGCTCCTCGACCATGCGGCCGTCCTCGGGACCGCCCAGGATCAGCAGGCGCCCGCCCTCCAGCTTGCCGCCGGGGCCCAGCATCTGGGCGGCGGTCTGGGTGAAGCGCTCGATCGGCCAGACCTTGCCGATCCAGTTGGCGGCCGGGCCCATGGCCAGGATCGGGCCGGCCGGCTCGCCGCCGCGCGGGGCCAGCATCTGGTCGGCCAGGGCCTGGACTTCCGGCGTGAGGTAGAGATGCGGGGCCGGCGGCTCGCCGTCGATCTTCAGCACGCGGGCGGTCTCGACCACCTTGTGGGCGATCTCGCCGGGGATCTTCTTCCAGATCGCCCGCTTCTCGCGGCGCAGGAAGAGGGCGGTGGCGCTGCCCCGCAGGTCGACCACCAGGCCCCACTTCTTGTGGCGCACCTGGTTCCACAGCTTGAACCAGTGGCCCTTGCCCTTGCCCTTCTCCATCACGATCACCCGGTCCAGGCCAGGCACGTGGGCGAACAGCGGCGCGGCCAGCGGGCCGGCGACGATGGTGAAGCGAGCGTTGGGGATCTGGTCGGACAGCAGCTTGATCAGGCCGGACGACAGCACGGCGTCGCCGATCCGCGTGGCGGTGATGAAGAGAATCGGGAAGGCCCGCTGTGTCATCGGTCCATGTATAGGGTGAACCGGCTGTCAACGCATCCCGTTATCCCGCTTAAGCTTTCCAGAGCTTCAGGACTGGCGCCGGCGTCGCCTCGGCGCCACATGTGCGACCATGACCAGCCAGCGTATCGCCCGCCTCTCGTCCCGCGCCGTGATCGGCGTCTCCGGTCCCGATTGGCGAAGCTTCCTGCAGGGCCTGCTGACCCAGGACGTCGAGACCCTGGCGCCGGGCGAGCTGCGCTTTTCGGGCCTGCTGACGCCGCAGGGGCGGCTGCTTTACGACCTGTTCGCGGCCGGCCTGCCGGACGGCGCGCTGCTGGACGTCGCCGCCGAGCATCGCGACACCATCGTGGCGCGTCTTTCCATGTACCGCCTGCGGGCCAAGGTGGAGATCGGCCCGCTCGACCTGGTGGTCGCCGCCGTGTTCGATCCCTCCGGCGCGCCGGTGACGGGCGAGGGGCTATACGCCGATCCGCGCCTGGCGGCGCTGGGCGCGCGGGTCTACGGCCCGGTCGACGAGCCCGACGCCGAAGAGGCGGCCTTCGAGGCCCACCGCCTGGCCCTGGGCGTGCCCGGTCCCGCCGACTGGCTGAGCGACAGGAACTATCCGATCGAGGCCGATTTCGACCTGCTGGCCGGCATCGACTTCAAGAAGGGCTGCTTCGTCGGCCAGGAAACCACCAGCCGCATGAAGCGGCGCGGCACGATCAAGAACCGMATGCTGCCGATCGTCTTCGACGGCCCGGCCCCGGCCTTCGGCGCCGAGGTGCTGGCCGGGAGCTTGCGCGCCGGCGAGGTGCTCAGCGGGACCGACGGCCGAGCCATGGCCCTGCTGCGCCTCGACCGTATCGAGGGCGCCGAGCTGACCGTCGATGGCCGGCCGGTGCGGGTGGATCGCCCCGAGTGGGTTCCGCCCACGCCGACGGCGGCCTCAGTCTAGCCAGGGCAAGTCGGGCAGCCAGTTGGCGAAGCCGCCGCGCAGGCAGGCCGACGGCGGCGAGGCCGCGTCAACCTCGGCGAGCGCGGTCTGGACCCTTTTCGGCGCGGGGCGCGCCCGGCCCTTGCCGTCGCGGCCTTCGCTGGTCGGCGCGGCGAGAGCCCGCGCCAGGTCGGGCCGGTCCATCCGCATCAGCGCAAGCACGATCGCCTCGGTCGCATCCGAATCCATGTTGGCGCGGCCGCTGCGGGCGACCCGGTCGGCGACGTCGCGAGCTTTCCGGCCGGCCCGGCAAAGGCCCAGCGCGGCGTCGATGCGCACCTCCCGCGAGCGATCGGCCTCGAGCATGCCGATCAGCACGGGAACCGCCGGTTCTCCCAGGTCGCCGAGCCGGACCACCAGCCCTCTCGATTTTCTCAGCGTCTCGTCGGCCTCGACCATCGTCGCAAGGCGCGGGCCGATCCTGTCGAACGTCGCCGGCGGCAGGGCGGCCGCGACCTCGCCATAGACCCGCATGTCGGCGGTGCGGTCAGGGTCGGCGAGGTCGCGCTCGATGGCGGCCGCCAGGGCGTCGGCCTCGCCATCCAGCTTGTCGGCGTTGCTGGCCACGATCCAGCTGTCGAAGATTTCGCCCCGGGCCAGCGCCTCTCCGGCCAGCAAGTGGCGAAACCGCGCCAGCGCCGTGTCGACGACCTTGGCGCCATAGGCGCGGGCCTCGGCCACCGCCGGTTCGGAGCCGGCCGCCAGGGCCTGGGTCTGGGCCTCGTCCAGCACCAGCGAGGCGTCGAGGGGATTCCTGCCCTCGATCAGGCGCGAAATCCTCGGCTTCAGCCCGAGCGCGGCGGCGATCATCGCGGCCTCGTCCTCGTCGCGGCCGCCCACCGCCAGCGGCAGGCGGATCCACTCGGCCTTGCAGTCGAGTCTGCTCCAGGTCAGGCAGGCGACGAACGGCAGCGGAAGGGGCAGGGCCACGCCGTGACGGCCATGGACCAGCGTCACCGCCGCGCCGTCCGGCGCCGTCAGGGTCAGGCGCGTGCGGGGCGTGTCCTGGAGGAACTGGGGGTCGCGCTTGACCAGGACGGCGGGGCGTTCGGGCCCGCCTGGAAGGCTGAGCATGCAGGCGTTGGTGAGATCGGGCAGCTCGAAGCCGACCGTCGAGACGCTCATCCGGAAATCCGGCGAGCGGGGAATGGTGTCGCAGACCGCGGGCGGCAGGATGCGCAGGGAAACCGGAATGCCGTCGCCGCGCAGGCCTCGCGCGTCGGTGTAGGTGGTCGGGATCGCGTGACCGTACAGCACGCCCTGGGCCAGTCTTCCCGACGCGACCAGGTCCATGCGGGCCGGATCGAAGGCCAGCCGCTGGGCCGCGTTCTCGCGGTGCAGGCGGGCGTCGAGCAGGCGATACTGCACGTAGCTGATGGCGCTGTAGGCCAGGCTGCCGCCATAGACCGCGATGGGAACCGCCAGCAGCCAGCGCGGCGCCGCGCCTCGGCGGACGTCCAGCACCATGGTCACCAGCGCGACGTTGAGCAGCGCGGCGATCCAGAGCGGCGAGAGCAGGAACACCAGCAGCAGGTTCAGCACCGGGATCAGCTGCAGCAGGAACGCCGGCCCCATCAGCGTCACGATCAGCGGCCAGACCGGCCTGGCCGGGCGAACGTCGGGCCTCTGCGCCGGCTTGCGCGTCCCAAACAGCCTCTCGATCCACGTGCTCATTGGCGCCCCCGCAATCACAGAGGCGCTCTACCGGGAATTGATTACCGATCGGTGGTCACGCCCGGCCCCATGCGGGCCGGGCGCGAACCGCCTAGCGGCAGCGGCCGTAGCGGTCGGGCGAGGCGCCGGGACCGCCGCGCCAGCCGGGCGGGTTTTCCCAGTTGGTGCCGGGGCCGCCGCGCGGGCCGGGCGGATTGTCGTCGCGGTCGAGCCAGCAGCGGCGGGCCTGGTTCCACCAGCCGTAGTTGGGGTGCCAGTAGCCGAAGCGCGGGTTGTAGTAATAGCCGCGGCGGTAGTCGAAGCGCACCTTCTGGCCCTGCCAGCGGTAGTAGCGGCGATCGGGCGAGGCGCCGGGGCCGCCGCGCCAGCCGGGCGGGTTCTCCCAGTTGGTGCCAGGGCCGCCGCGCGGACCGGGCGGATTGTTGTCGCGGTCGCGGTGCTGGGCCAGGACGGGGGTGGCGGTCATGGTCGCGGTCGCCAGGGCGAGCACGGCGAGAGTTCGGAAAGCTCGCATCTGCGGCGTCTCCTTGTCGTTGGCGTCCCTCTGACCAGCCAAACGCGCGAGATCGGTGTTTCCGTCGTCGGCGCGTGAATGTTCCGCAAAAGTTCTGGTTTTCGCCGTACGGTCTGCTAGCGTCGCCGGATGACAGAGATCCATCGCTGCACCTGGCGGGGCATGAACGGCGACCCGCTGTACGAGGCCTATCACGACACCGAGTGGGGCGTGCCCGAGTGGGACAGCCGCGCCCTGTGGGAAAAGCTGGTGCTCGACGGTTTCCAGGCCGGGCTGTCGTGGATCACTATCCTGAGGAAGCGCGAGGCCTTCCGCGCGGCCTTCGCCGATTTCGACCCCGAGGCGGTGGCCCGCTTCGGCGAGGCCGACCGCGCGCGCCTGATGGCCGACGCCGGCATCATCCGCTCCAACGCCAAGATCGACGCGGCCATCGCCGGCGCGCGGATCTATCTCGACATGCGCGAGCGCGGCGAGGACTTCTCGGCGTTCCTGTGGAACATCGTCGGCGACGCCCCGATCCAGAACGCCTTCACCGGCATGGGCGACGTCCCGGCCCAGACGCCGCTGGCGGTCGACATGGCCAAGGCCCTGAAGGCCAAGGGCTACAAGTTCTGCGGTCCGGTGATCGTCTACGCCTTCATGCAGGCGGTCGGCATGGTCAACGACCACTTCGTCACCTGCTTCCGCCACGACGAGTGCAAGGCCCTGGGGCATCGCCACTAGGGCGTACTGACGCTCACCCGATAGGCGCCCCCCACACCCCGGTCTTCCCTGCGAAGGCGGGGACCCAAGCGGCGTCTGCGGGGCGTCCACGGCCCCGCCCGCTCCCGAAAGGCGGCTTGGACCCCCCGCCTTCGCGGGGGAGCTCGGTGGAAAAGGGCTGGATTGGCTGAACGCCGTGACCCCAGGGGCGGCGTGCTCGGCGTCGAGCCTGGGCGGGCTCAACCGTTCCGTGCTAGAGCCTGGGGCGTAGCGTTCGGGGGCGTGTCGCGGCATGGAATGGGTTTTCATCGTCGGCCTGACGGTGTGGGTCGCGCTGCAGCATCAGTCGCTCGACATCGTGCGGCGGCGGCTGGACCAGACCCTGGCCGAGCTGGAGCGCCTGAAGGCGACCCTGGAGCGGCGCGCGGCGCCTGAGGGGCCCGAGACCGCGTCGGTTTCCCGGAGCGTGATTTCCGAGGAGCCGGTTCCTCCGGAGCCTGCCGTTCGCGAGCCTGCCGCGCCGACGCCGCCCTTGCCCTGGACGGTCGAGCCGGCTGCGTCCGAACCCCTTCCCGAGCCCCTGTCCATCCCCGCGCCGGCGCCACGGGTCTCCCGGCCGATGATCACCCGCGAGGCCGCCTCGACCTGGCTGGCCGAGAACGGCCTGGCCTGGATCGGCGGCGGGGGGCTGGCCCTGGGCGGCCTGCTGCTGGTGGCCTACGCCGCCCAGAAGGGGATCTTCACCCCGCCGCTGCGCATCGCCGCGGCGGTGGCGCTGGGCGCCCTGATGGTGCTGGCCAGCGAATGGATCCTGCGCCGCAAGGCCGAGACGAGCCGCCACCTGCTGGCCGCCGCCATCGCGGCCGGGGCGGGGGCGGTCACGCTGTACGGCGCGGTCTGCGCCGCCCACGGCCTCTATCACCTGATCCCGTTCTGGCTGGCGGCGGTGCTGGCGGCGGCGGTGTCGCTGGGGCTTCTGGCCCTGTCGCTGCGCCATGGCGAGCCGCTGGCCCTGGTGGCCATGGTCGGCGCGGCCGCCACCCCGATCGTCACCGACATCTCGTCCTGGTCGCCGGTGGTCTTCGAGGCCTACGCCATCCTGGTCGCCGCCACCGGCTTCGTGCTGGCGGCGAGCCGCCGGTGGGGCTGGACCAGCCTGGCCACGGCCGTCGGCGCGCTGCTGCTGAGCCTGCCGCCGCTGGCCGACCGGCAGTACGCGGCCGGCGCGGTCCTGGTCGCCCTGGCCGCCGCCGGGCCGCTGGCCGCGCTCTGGCGGCGCCGGCGGACGGACGAGACGCAGGCCCAGGTGCTGCGCCTGCGCCAGAGCGCCATGGCCGCCCTGTTCCTGGCCAGCCTGGGCGCGATGGCGGTGTGGTTCTGGTCGCCCAGCCAGGCCTCGGCGGCCGCCGGGGCGCTGAGCGCCGTACTGCTGGGCCTGACCGCACTGGCGATCGCGGCGCGCCAGGCGCCGCCGGCCCTGTTCGCCGCCCCGGCCGGGGTCACGGTGTTTGCGATCCTCTGCTGCCTGCTGTTCGAGGGCGACAAGGCCGGGGTGGCCGTCACGCCGCCCTGGCTGCACCTGCTGCTGGCCTTCATTCCGCTGACGGCGCTGCCCGCGGCGCTGCGGCTGCACGCGCGCCAGCGCCTGCAACTGCTTGCGATCGCCGGCGTCGCCGCCGCGCTCGCCGCCAGCCTGGCCTGGCCGCTGCTGGGGCAGGCCGGTTTCGACCACGCCTGGACGCCGGCGGCCCTGCTGGGCGCGGGCATGTTCGGCCTGGCCGTGCTGATCGCCCGCCGCAGCGAGGCGCCGGCCGGCGATCCTGGCCTGGCGATCTGGCTGGCCGCCGCCGCCGAGATGGTCTTCCTGACGATCCACGGCGCGACCCCGCCCAGGTTCGAGCCCGCCGCCTTCGCCGTGGCGGCCCTGGCCCTGGCGATCGCCGCCCGGCGCCTGCCCTGGCACGGCCTGGCCCAGGCCAGCGTGGTCGGCGGCCTGCTGGCCCTGGTGGTGATGCTGCGCCCGGCCTTCATCGGTCCGGCGCTGGAAGGCCGCCTGCCCCTGCCGATCCTGGCGGCGGTCTGCGGGGCGGCGACCCTGACAGCCTTCGCCGCCGCCTGGCTGCTGAAGGCCGCCGGTCGCCGCAACGAGGCCGAGGCCCAAGGCGCCAGCGCCCTGATGATCCTGCTGCTGGGCCTGTTCATCGGCGTGCACATGGTCGTGGTCGGCAAGCCGGGCCACGCCTCGGCGCTGCTGCTGGAGTCTTCGCTGCGCACCCTGATCCTGCTGACCGCCGGCCTGGTGCTGGTGCTGCGCCAGGGACCGGACGACGGCCCGCTGGCCCGCTGGCGCACGCTGCTGGCGGTCGGCGCGGGCCTGGCCCATGGCCTGCTGCTGCAGGGCCTGGTCGCCAACCCCTGGTGGGGCATGGGCGAGGTTCCGGCCGGACCGCCGCTGTTCAACACCCTGCTCTTGTCCTACCTGGCGCCGGCCGTGCTGCTGGCGGTCGCGGCCTGGCGACGGCCGGTCGACGCCGCCGGGCGCGGCTGGGTGGTCGGCTCGGCGGTGTTCGGCCTGCTGTGGGCCATGCTGGCCCTGCGCCACGGGATCCATGGCCGGGCGATGGCCGAGGCCGAGATCGGCCGGGGCGAGCTGGCCGGCTACACGGTGCTGCTGCTTCTGGCCGCCCGAGGCTTCTTCGACCCGCGCCTGGCCGCGCGGCCGGCCGCCAGCTGGCTGGCCCGCGCCGCCCCGACGGTGGGCTGGATCGCCCTGGTGCTGGCGGTCCTGGTGTTCGGCTTCCTGGCCAATCCCTGGTGGGGACCCGACCAGGCGCGGCTGCCGCCCGTCGGCGCGGCGCTGCTGGCCCTGGCCCATGTCGCGGGCGCGGCCCTGCTGCTGGAGCTTGGCCGCCGCGACGGCCGCCTGGCGATCGCCGCCCGGGCCAGCGCCGTCGGCGTGCTGTTCGTGCTGGTCAGCCTGGTGGTCCGCCACGGCTTCCACGGCCCGGCCATGGGCGCCTCGATGTCCGCCGGCGGGCTCGAGACCTGGACCTTCTCGGCCGTCTGGGCGGCGTTCGGCCTGGTGGTGCTGAGCCTGGGCTCGACCCGCCGGGACGCGGTGCTGCGCTGGGCCGGCCTTGCGGTGCTGCTGCTGACGGCGGGCAAGGTGCTGCTGGTCGACCTAGCCCGGCTGGAGGGCGTGGTCCGCGCCGCCTCGTTCCTGGCCGTCGGCGCCCTGCTGCTGGGCGGGGCGGTGCTGGTGCGCCGCCTCAACGCCCGGACGCGGGGAGAGCCGCCGGCGCCGACCGATGCTGGCTGACCCCGGAAGGCTCAGCTTCCGGGCGCCGGCGCCTCCAGACGCTTGAGCCGGTTGATCGCGTTGGTGTTGCCCGGGTCCAGCGCCAGCGAGCGGCGGTAGTGGACGATGGCGGCGGCCTTGTCGCCATTGGCGGCGTAGGCCTCGGCCAGGCTGTCCTGGGCGTTGCCGCTCTTGGGGAACAGGTCGGCGGTCAGCGACAGCACCGCCAGGGCCTTGGCGTTGTCGCCGAAGGCCAGCAGGCGATAGCCCCAGTCGTTCAGCTCGTGCTCCGACGGCTTGAAGGCGGGGTCCTTGCGCTGGGCGGCGATGACGCCGGCGAAGGCGGTCTTCGGCTGGTCGGCCAGGGCCGCGCGCAGGGCCGCCACGCCCGTCAGCCGCATGCCGGGAACATAGGCCTGGGCGATCTCGTCGATGACGTCCTCGGGCGTGCCGCCGGCCAGGTTGCTGAGGATCGCCACCCCCACGCCGTCGTCGGGATAGAGATAGACGGCGTTGCGGCTGCCGCCGGTCATGCCGACCACCAGGCGGCCCGGCCGTTCCAGCACCAGCCAGCCCAGCCCCCACTGGCCCAGCTGGCCGTCGGTGTAGGGAACCTGGGTCCACATGGTCTTGCGGGCGGCCGCGCCCAGCAGGCGTCCGTCCATCAGGGCGATCATCCAGCGGCCCATGTCGTCGCCGGTGCTGTCGAGGCCGGCGGCGGCGCGGGCCAGGGGCGAGAACACCTCCTGGCGCGGCGCGGGCTGGTCGGGGGTCTCGCGGCGATAGCCGTAGGAGGTCGCCCGCGAAGGCCCCGGGTCGCGGCTGTCGCCGTAGCGCGAGCGCGTCATGCCGGCGATGGCGAACTGCTCGCCGCCCAGCGGCGTGCTGACCGGCAGGCCGTGCAGGCGGTCGATGGCCATCTGCACCAGGGCGTAGTTGGTCTGGCAGTAGTGGAAGCGCTGGCCGGGCGGAAACAGCACCGGCGCGGCCAGGGCCTCCTTCCAGGCCGTGGCCTCGTCGACGGCGCCGTCCTTCTGGCGCGGCACGAAGTCGGGCAGGCCCGAGGTTTGGCTGAGCAGGCGGCGCACCTGGATGTCGCGCCAAGTCTCCGGCAGGCCCTCCACATAGGCGCCGATCGGCTTGTCGAGATCCAGTCGCCCGGCCTGCGCCTCGCGCATGGCCGCCACGCCGGTGAAGGCCTTGGTGATCGAGTTGATGGGGAAGGTGGTCGTCGGCGTGGCCGGGGTCTTGCCGGCCAGGTCGGCCAGGCCGTAGGCGCGCGAGAACACGATCGCCCCGTCCTTGACCACCACCACCTGCGCGCCCGGCACGCGGCGATCGGTCATGAACCGCCGCACGATGGCCTCGGTGCGATCGGCCGGGGTCGCGCCCCAGGCCAGGGTGGAAAAGGCGGCGAGCGCCGGACACGCCAGTCCGGCCGCCAGCAAGGCGCGACGGTTCATGATGATCAGTACCCCTGGAGCCGTCCCCGCCCCGGGCGCAAGGGACCAGCGCGCGCCGCGGCGGGCCAGTTAATCTTCGGTCATGCGCCGGTTTCCTTCGCCTGCGAACCCGCCTAGACAGGCCCCATGCCGACCGGACCCGACATGATGCTGGAAGCCGCCTGCGGACCGGGACCGGTCTGCGGCGTCGACGAGGCCGGTCGCGGTCCCTGGGCCGGGCCCGTCAGCGCCGCCGCCGTGATCCTGGATCCGGCGCGGGTGCCCAAGGGCCTCAACGACTCCAAGAAGCTCTCGGCCAAGGCCCGCGCGGCCCTGGAGGAGGAGATCAAGGCCATGGCCGTGGCCTGGTGCGTGGGCATGGCCAGCGTCGAGGAGATCGAGGCGCTCAACATCCTGCACGCCGCAGGCCTGGCCATGCGGCGGGCGGTCGAGGGGCTGGCGGTGACGCCGAGCTTCGCCCTGGTCGACGGCAACTACCGCTTCGTGCTGCCGTGCGAGGTCAAGACCGTGGTCAAGGGCGACAGCCTGTCGTGCTCGATCGCGGCGGCCTCGATCCTGGCCAAGGAAGCCCGCGACCGCATCATGGTCGAGGCCGACGCCCTCTATCCCGGCTATGGCTTCGCCGGCCACAAGGGCTATCACGCGCCGATCCACGTGGCGGGGCTGAAGAAGCTGGGGCCCTCGCCGATCCACCGCCTGAGCTGGGCGCCGGTCAAGCTGGCGCTGCAGGAAGGCCTGACCGGCGAGGCCTGAGCCTTCGCCGTAGGGGCCAGATCTAATCGAATGTCGAAGAATGTCTGGCGCCAGCCCTAGGGCGGATCGACATTCATCCAACCGCGACGCCCGATAGGCCGATTTTCCCCGCGAAGGCGGKGATCCAAGCTGACGTTCAGGCTTGGGCGCGGCCGTGGACTATCGGCGACCTCGGCTTGGGTCCCCGCCTTCGCGGGGATGCTCGGTGAAAAATCGGGGCAAGCGATTGAATGTCGATCCGC
>NZ_JBFTJR010000085.1:0-16182 GCF_056395525.1 Caulobacter sp. 10L414 | reverse complement strand
GCCCGGGCCGCCGTGCCGGCCGCCGCCCGGGCCATGGAAGCCTCCGCTGCCAAGCCGCCGGCGGGCCAGCGCGACGCCGACAGCGTCCAGGCCCACGCCGGAACCAGCACCGCTTACGCGGCAAGGGTCCGCGCCTGGCTGGAGGCCCACAAGACCTATCCGAAGGCCGCCCGCATGCGAAAGAAGCAGGGCACGGCCCAGGTGACCTTCGTCCTCGACCGCGCCGGCCATGTGCTGGACTGCCGCCTGACCGGCCCGACCGGCCACGCCCTGCTCGACGCCGAGGTCCGCGCCATGGTCGCCCGCGCCGACCCGTTCCCGGCGCCCCCGCACACGCTGAAAGGCGACCGCATCGAGATGGACGCGCCGGTCGAGTTTTCGCTGAAGAACTAGGAACCTCCCCCTCTGGGGGAGGCGGCCGAAGGCCGGTGGGGGGGGCGTTTTCAGCTTCCGAGCCGGTCGAAATTCATCAGCATCTCCCCCCACCGATCGCTTCGCGATCACCTCCCCCACAGGGGGAGGTTCCTGTTCACCGACCCCGCATCCCTTCCACCGGCCCGAGGTAACTTCCCGGAACCGGCCCGCGCGAGATCATCAGCCGCTGGAACACCACGCCCGGATCCACCCGCCACAGGCGCACGCGGTGCACGCCCGCCGAGGGAACGTTCAGCGAAGTCGTCAGTGAGCGGACGTTATCGGCGACCGCCTTGTCCCACGCCTTTTCGGACGGATCGGGAATGGTGTTGACCACCACCGGCGAGGCGTCGTCGATCGACACCGCGAAACGCGGCCCCGTCCCGCCCGTCACGTCCAGGCCGGGCGAAACCAGCACGGTCAGGTCGACCGGTCCGGCCGCTTCGAAATCGACCAGGTACTCCAACATCGCCCCCTTGCCCGGCGTGCTCGCCGCGGCCGTGGTCGGATAGGCGGCGACGCCCGACAGCGTGCGGCCGAGATTGGGAATGGTCGTCCAGCCGACGCCGTCCGCGACGGTCGCCCTGGCATGGTGCTGCGCCTCGATGGCCAGCGGCCCGCCGGCCTCGATGAAGGCGCCCTTCGCCGGTTTGCGGACCGGGTTGTCGACCAGCGCCGTCACCACGACCTCGCGGCCCTCGCCGACGATGCGGATCGGCGTCCGGCTCCGCCCCTTGGGCGCGCGCGCCCAGTCGACAGACACCTCCACCCGCGTATCGCCGCCCGACGGCCGCAGGGCGGTCTTCAGCCAGGCCGCTCCGGCCTCGACGGCGAAGTCCGATCGGACCGCGCCGCGCTCGAACACGTCGATCCAGCGGCTCTGCGCGCCCCAGCGGTGCAGCACCGGAAKGTCCGCCCCGCCCTCGCCCAGAGCCGCCTCGCGTCCCTCGACGGCGACGCCGAAGCCCTCGCCCGAAGGCGCGGCGGCCAGCTTGGGCAGGACGTTCGTCTCCGGCTGCTGCCAGCCGGTGTAGCCGATGTGGGTCTGGCTCATCATGTGGCGCCATTTGCCGCCCGCCAGGTCCTCGTGGAACTGGCGGGTCAGTTCGGCGTCGCGGGCGAACAGGGCCCGGACCCGGTCGGCCTCCGCGCCCGCCGCCGCCCGCCCCTGCGCCGCGAACAGGCGGTTGCGGCCGGTCGCGACATAGAGCCGGGTGTGGTTGGCGCTGGCCATGATCGGGAACCAGACCAGCTGGAAGAAGGCGTCGTCCTGGGCCTTGTGCAGCGCCTTGCGCAGGGCCTCGGCGCGGCGCTCCAGATCCGCCCATTCGGCCTCCACCCGCTCGGCCTCGCGGAAGTTGACCAGGCTGAAGGTCGCCTCGTCGATCAGCTCGGGCTTACGCCGCGCGTTCAGCCGGGTGTAGCCGTCCAGCAGGGCGGCGATCTCGGTCGCGTGCTCAAGCCCGAACTGCGCGCTCGCCCAGTCGCGGGTGTAGGTCGAAAGCTTCTCCACCGGCATGGCGCTGGGGTCCCAGGCCAGGTCGAGGAAGAACTCGGTCGGCAGCTCCATCGGCTTGAGGTCGCCGACATTGACGATCCACAGCCGGTCGGCGCCGTGGTCGTCGGCGCGCTTCATCTGCTCCCAGGTGCGCTCGATCTGGTTGGTGTTGAGCCACTTGTAGTTCCGCGGCCCGCCCACATAGTCGAAGTGATAGTAGACGCCGTAGCCGCCCGGCCGCGTCTCGCCTGCTTTCGGAAGCCGCCGGATGTTGCCCCAGTTGTCGTCGGCGAACAGCAGGGTCACGTCGCCTGGAACCCGCATCCCGGCGTCGTAATAGTCCTGCACCTCCTTGTAGAGCGCCCAGACCTGCGGGGTCGCCGACGGGTCCTTGCCCGTCACCTCGCCGATGATCGCGCGCTGGTCGGCGACGATGGTCTCCAGCAGCTTGGTGGCCGTGCCCCGGGTCATCGGCTCGTCGCCGTCGCCACGCATGCCGACCGTGACCAGGCTCTCGTTGGCGCCCATCCGCGCGATCCCCTCGCGCCAGAAACGGCGCAAGGGTTCGGGGTTCTTCGCATAGTCCCACGGCCCCTGGCCGTAGCGCTCCCATTCCACATGGGCCCGCATCATCGGCTCGTGGTGCGAGGTTCCGATCACCACGCCCATCTCGTCGGCCAGCACGGCGTTCAGCGGGTCGTCGTCATACAGCGCCTTGCCCCACATGGCCGGCCACAGATAGTCGCCCTTAAGGCGCAGGACGAGCTCGTAGACCCGCTCGTAGAAGGCGTGGTTGAAACCGCCGAACGTGGCGTTGGCCCAGCCGTAGAGGGCCGGGTTCTCGTCGTTGAGGAAGATGCCCCGGTACTTGACCTTGGGGGCCTGCAGGTTCGCGCCGGGCGCGACGACGAGGTCGCGACGCACCGGAACAGGCACGTCGGCCCACCAGGTCCACGGCGAGACGCCGGCGCGCTCGGAAAGGTCGTAGGCGCCGAAGATCGTCCCGCGCTTGTCGGCGCCGACGATCACCAGGGCGCGGGCCACGCCCGGGCTAGGATTGTCGACCACCTGCTGGACGAAACCTTCCCAACGGCCTCTCAAGGCCGAGACGTCGAGCTTGCCGGCCGCGACCAGGGCGTCGATCGCAGCGCTCCTGCCCAGCGTGCCGACGATGACGACGGGCGCATCCTTGACCGGCTGCGCCCCGCCGGAAAGCTTGGAAAGATCGCCGCGCAGGCCCTGCGCCGCGCGCAGCACGCCGGGCCAATCGGTGACGTCGGCCTCGACCCGCGCAGGCTTGCCGCCGGCGATCAGCGCAAAGCCGCCCGCGACGGGCTTTTCCAACACCGCCACGGGTTCGGCCGAGCGCGCGGCGGTCGGGGCCGCCAGCGCCGCCGCGGCCGCCACGGCGGCCGCAAGCGCAAGCGCCGAGACGGCCGTGCGAAGCCCCATGACCCCCTTGCTCACGGCGCGACCGCGATCTCGAACGGCCCCAGCGGCAAGCCGGCCATGTCGAAGACGTTGAAGGTCGGCGCATCGGCCCAGGCGAACCGCACCTTGGCCGGGGTCATGCCGGCGGGCGCGGCGATCACCGCCTTGTCGCCCTCGACCCTGGCGTCGGCGAACCGGCAGCCGGCCGCGTCGCACAGCTCGAAGCCGATGGCCTTGTCCGAGCCCCGCGTCGCCAGCCTTTCGGCGACCTGCTCGAAACGCACCTCGATCGTGTCGCCGATGCGACGGGCGGCCACCGGCGAGGGACCCGTGGTGACGGCCTGACCCGCCAGTCGCCTAGCGCCCCGGGCCAGGCGCTTGCCGACGTCCTGCTTGTTGGTGGGGTGGATGTCGGACGGATCGCCGATGTCGGTGATCACCGCCAGGGCGGCATGGCCGTCCTTGGCGACGGCCAGGCGCTGGCCCTCGCGCACCCAGGCCCACCAGGAGTCTTCCGGCGCCAGCTGCGGCTTGCCGTAGTTGGCCAGCTGCACCACCAGGGCCGGCATGTCGGCGGCCTGGCCGGCGCGGCGCTCGGCCAACAGTTCGCGCATCAGCGGCTCGTAGGTCTGCGGCCGGCCCGTGTTGCTCTCGCCCTGGTACCAGGCGAAGCCCTTGAAGGCGTAGGGCCCCATCGGCGCCAGCATGCCGTTGTAGAGGGTCGACAGCCCCGACAGCGTATCCCACGGCGCGCGCGGCGGCTCGCCGGTCGCCTTGGGCTCGACCTGGTAGCGCCAGGCGGTCAGCGGGATCCTGGTCCCGTCGGCCAGCACCAGGGCGCGGGCGGCGTCGCCGTACATCCCGCCGTTGGCGTAGGTGTCCAGCGCCGAAACGACGATGTGGTTGAGGCCGGCCTTCAGCACTCCGGCCGCCAGCGGATAGACCCGCACCGTGCCGGCGCCCGAGGTCGAGCCGACCCCCACGCCGTTGACGAAGGTGGTGTCGACCTCGTCGACCATGCCGATCTCGAGGCTGGCCGCGCCCTTGGCCTGCGCGGCGCTCAGCGTCACCGAGGTCTCGAACCAGACCATGCCGTTGAAGTCGGCCAGGGCCGGCACGCCCCAGCTTTCCCAGACCCCCAGCCCTTGCGGCGCGGGCGTCCATGCGCCCTGCCCGTTCCAGGGTCCGCCGTCCGCGCCGTTGTGGCGCAGGCTCCACCAGGCCTTGATCGTCTCGCCCCAGCGGCGATCGGCGGCCGGCCGGTCCTTCAGCGACAGCTGCAGGGTGTCGAGCTCGGTTCCGTAGTCGCCCGCCTTGCGCAGGGCGGCCGGGCTCATCCAGGCCTCGATCGCCGATCCGCCCCACGAGGCGTGAACCAGGCCCAGCGGCGTCTTGTCGGTCTTCCGCAGTTCGCGGGCGAAGTAGTAGCAGGCGGCCGAGAACGACCCGACCGTGTCGGGGGCGGCGGCCTTCCAGGCCGGGGCCTTGATGAAGGTCGTGCGCGGCTGGCGGCTGTCGGCATGATCGATGTAGGCCATGCGCAGGCCGTCGTCGCCCGCCGAACGGATCTCGGACCACGAGTTATTCCCGCGCTCGACGGGCAGCTCCATGTTCGACTGGCCCGAGCACAGCCAGACGTCGCCGACCAGCAGGTCGCGAACGGTCTGCACCGCGCCCGAGGCGGCCTTGGCTTCCAGGGTGTAGGGACCGCCGGCCGTCATCGCCGGCAGGTCGACGCGCCAGGCGCCGTCCGCCCCGGCCGTGGCCGCGGCGCTCTGCTCGCCCAGCGTGACGGTCACCGCCTCGCCCGGCCTGGCGACGCCGAACACCGGCAGCGGCCGGTCGCGCTGCACCACCGCATGGTCGGCGAACAGGCCGTTCAGCAACGGCCCCTGGGCGGCGGCGGGCGTGGCCATCAGGGCGGCCAGCAGGATCGGCGCGACGCGGCGCATGGTGCTCTACTCCCTCGGCCGCCTGAGGCGGCTCGTTCTTTCTTTCTAGATCCTCCCCCTCTGGGGAAGGTGGCCCAGAGGGCCGGAGGGGCCGGCGCGGCGCTCGCCCCCTCAGTCGCTGCGCGACAGCTCCCCCAAAGGGGGAGCATCTTCTCGCACGCCCCGCCCCTAAGCCACCGTCAGCTTGGCCGACTTCAGGTCAACCGAGTTCGGCCCGACCAGGATCGAGAAGTCGCCCGGCTCGACGACCCGCTTCATCGAAAGGTTCCACATCCACAGGTCCGACGGCTTCACCTCGAAGCTCACGGTCTTCTTCTCGCCGGGCGCCAGGGTCACGCGCTTGAAGTGCTTCAGTTCCAGCACCGGGCGGGTCACCGAGGCGGCCTCGTCGTGGACATAGAGCTGCACCACCTCGTCGCCGGCGATCTTGCCGGTGTTGGTGACGTCGACCGACACGGTCGTGCTCTCGCCCTGGCCGATGCGGGCCTTCGAAAGCCGCGGGGCCGAGATGTCAAAGCTGGTGTAGGACAGCCCGAAGCCGAACGGATAGAGCGGGCTGGTGGCGCGGTCGAACAAATAGCCGCGGCGGGCGGTGGGCTTGCGGTTGTAGTAGATCGGCAGCTGGCCGACGTCGCGGGCGATGCTGACCGGCAGCTTGCCGCCCGGATTGGCCCGGCCAAACAGCACGTCGGCGGCGGCGTTGCCGGTCTCCTGGCCCAGGTACCAGCCCTCGACCAGGGCGTCGGCCTTTTCCGCCAGCAGGTTCACCGACAGCGGACGGCCATTCAGCAGCAGCACCACGGTCGGCTTGCCCAGGGCGAAGATCGCGCGGGCCAGGTCGTTCTGCTGGCCCACCAGATCCAGGCTGTCGCGGTCGCCCAGGTGGTTGTCGGCCCAGGCCTCGCGGCTGGTCTGCTCGTTGTCGCCCAGCACCATGACGACGACGTCGGCCTTCTTCGCAACCTCCACGGCTTCGGCGATGAGCCTGGCGTTCACGGCCGGGTCGACCAGCTTGACCTCGTCGGCCGCCCAAACGCGCTTTTCGGTGATCCGCACGGCTTCGGCGTAGTCGAGGGCGAAGCCCTGGGCCTTGGCCTCGGCGGTCAGGCCCTCCAGCACCGAGACCACGTGGCGCGGCTCGTCGGAATAGCCGCCGATCGGGGTGTCCTTGGCGTGCGTGCCCAGGAGCGCCAGGCGCTTGATCTTCTTGCCGTCCAGCGGCAGCAGGCCCTTGTCGTTCTTCAGCAGCACCACCGCCTTGCGGGCGGCCTCGCGGGCCAGGGCGACCGCCTGGGGCGTCGCGGTCTTGGCGTCGGCGGTCTTTTCATCCGCATACGGATTTTCAAACAGGCCGCCTTCGAACTTGATCTTCAGCACCCGCGCCACGGCCGCGTCGACGGCCGCCTCGGGGATGCGGCCCGAGCGCACCAGCTGCGGCAGCAGGGCGTAGGCCTCGCCGTCCGGCAGCTCGACGTCGACGCCGGCGTTCATGGCCATCACGGCCGTGTCGGCCAGCTGGTCGGTCAGCTTGTGGCGGCTGATCATCTCCTTGATGGCGAAGTAGTCGCTCATCGTCGCGCCTTCGAAGCCCCACTCGCCGCGCAGGATGTCGGTCAGCAGCCAGCGGTTGGCGTGCGAGGGCACCCCGTCGATCTCGTTGTAGCTGGGCATGACCGAGCGCACCGGCAGCTCCTTCACCGCCCGCTCGAACGGCGGGAAGAAGTTCTCGCGCAGGGTGCGCTCGGCGATCTGGGCCGGACCGACATTGGTGCCGTTCTCGGGCTGGCCGTGGCCGGTCATGTGCTTGAGGGTGACGAACACCTTGTCGGGCGCCAGCGGCAGGGTCTTGCCCTGGAAGCCGCGGATGGCGGCCAGGCCCATCTCGGCGCAGACGTGCGGATCCTCGCCGTAGGTCTCCTCGATGCGGCCCCAGCGCGGGTCGCGGGCCACGTCGACGACGGGGGCCAGGGCGATGTTGGAGCCCCGCGCCCGCATCTCCTTGGCGGCCACCGAGAACACCTGCTCGACGAGGTCGGGGTCGAAGGTCGAGGCCAGGGCGATCGATTGCGGGAAGCTGGTCGCGTCGCGGGCGACATAGCCGTGCAGGGCCTCGTCGTGCATCAGCATCGGGATGCCCAGACGCGTCTTCTCCATCGCCCACTTCTGGGCGGCGTTGACGTAGCGGGCCGTCTGCGGGGCGTTGCGGCCCACCGAGCCGTCCTCGGCCCCGGCGGCGGCGCCCACCTCCTTGGCGGGCTTGAGGCCCCGGCGGTCGGTCGGACGCGAGATCTGGCCCAGGCCGTTGGGGAAGTTCTTGCTGGCGGTCTCGGGCGAGAAGTCGCCCTCCGGCGTCTGGATCGCGGCCTTGGTCAGCCAGATGCCGATCAGCTGGGCGGCCTTCTCCTCCAGCGTCATGCGCGACAGCAGATCCTTGACCCGCGCGTCGACCGGCTGGGCGGCGTCCTTGTAGAGCGCCTTGCCGTCCGCCGCCTTCGGAGCGGCGCGAACCACCGGGGCCATGGCGGCGCCGAGGGCGGCCAGGCTGACGCCCAGCGTGCGGCGGGTAAGGGTGGTGGTCATCCTGTCGTTTCCCCAGCGTCTGTCACGGCGGCTTCGCGCCGTCTTGCCTGACACTATGGAAGAGGTTGTCTGACCACTCAAGCCCCAATGTTACCGGTCACTTTCGTTTATCGTACAGCGATCGTCGAAAGGCGCAGGCCAAGTGCGCTCACCACCTTGAGCACGGTCTCAAAGCGAGGGTTACCTTCAGCCGCCAGCGCCTTGTAGAGGCTTTGTCGTCCCAGCCCTGCGGCTTCCGCCACCTCTGTCATGCCCTTCGCCCGCGCCAGGACGCCCAGCGCATCGGCGATGAAGGCCGCGTCATTAGTCGCCAGGGCCTCGTCCAGATAAGCAGCGGCCGCTTCCGGGGTCTCGACGTAAACCGCAGGGTCGAACAGCTGGGTGGTGATGCTCATGCTCTTCCTCCATCGTCCCGCAGCTCGCGAGCCAACGCCTTGGCCCGCGTGATGTCTCGGCCTTGCGTATCCTTGTCGCCAGCACACAGCACGACGATCAGAGCCTCACCGCAGCGCACCACATAGACCCGATATCCAGGGCCGACATGGATGCGCAGTTCGCTGACGCCCTCACCGACCGGCCGCGCGTCGCCGACAAGACCAAACGCCAGTTGGCGGATCCGCGCGGCGATCCTGGCTTTGGCCACAGCGTCGCGAAGGTCCGTCATCCAGCGTCGAAAGACCTCGGTCTCACGAACCTCGATCATAGATCATGTCTCCCATGGGAGACAGACAAAAGCCGATGAAGAGAGCCCATGACGTCCCCACAACGCAAAGGGCGCTCCAGCCAACAGCCAAAGCGCCCCTCACATTACGCGAACAAATCAGGAACTCAATCGAGGTGCGTGGTCACCCCGACCAGGCGTCGACCACGCTTTCCAGCACGGTCAGCGGCGTGGGGCCGACCAGCAGGGCGGTGTCGTGGTACTTGCGGATGTCGAACTTCGCGCCCAGGCGCTGCTTGGTCCGCTCGCGCAGCGCGGCCCACACGGTGTGGCCCACCTTGTACGAGCAGGCCTGGGCCGGGTTGGCGCAGTAACGCTCGACCTCGCGGGTGATGCGGCCTTCGTCGTCGCCGCCGGTCTCGACCATGTAGGCGATGGCCTTCTCGCGGCTCCAGCCCTTGGCGTGGATGCCGGTGTCGACCACGCAGCGCGAGGCGCGGAACAGCCGCGCCTGGTACATGCCCAGAAGGCCCAGGTCGTCGGTCTCGTAGAGGCCCATCTCCATCGCCACCTGCTCGGCATAGAGCGCCCAGCCCTCGGTGTTGGCCGAGAAGAACATGTTCTGGCGCAGGCGCGGCAGGCTGCCCTCGGCGGTCAGGGCCAGCTGGAAGTGATGGCCCGGCGCGGCTTCGTGATAGGTCAGGGTCGGCAGCGCGTAGCGCGGGCGCTCGGCCGTGTCGCGCAGGTTGATGTAGAAGGCCCCGGGGCGCGAGCCGTCCAGCGGCGGACGCTCGTAGTAGCCGCCCGACGAGCCGGCCTCGGTGTAGGGCGGGATGCGGCGCACCTCGACCGGGATCTTCGGCGTGATCCCGAACCATTGCGGCAGCTTGGGCTGCATCTCTGCGATCAGGCGGTTGCAGTAGGCCAGGATCTGGGCGCGCCCCTCGTCGGTGTTGGGATAGCTCTCGCCCGGCAGGTCCTTGAGCGCGGCCATGCGCTGGCCGACGCTGCCTTGCGTGAAGCCGCGCTTCTTGAGGATCTCGTCCATCCGCGCCTGGATTTCAGCGCCCTCCTCCAGGCCCAGGCGATGCACCTCGTCAGGGGTCTTCTCGGTGGTGGTGTAGATGCGCAGCAGGGCGGCGTAGAAGGCCTCGCCGTCCTTGAAGCGGTTCATGCCCGCCTCGTGCACGGCCTTGGCCCGGACGGTCGTCAGGGTCTCGATCTGGCGATCCAGCGCCGGATGGATCGTGCTCGCCAGCAGGGCGGCGGCCTTGGCGTCGTAGTCGCCATAGGCCTTGGCCCGCCGGGCCATCGAGGCGACCAGCACGTTCTTCTCAGGGGCCAGGCCGCGGAACTGCTTCAGCTGGCCGATGGCCTTATCGAGGATGAAGTCCGACGGGATCACGCCCTTGCCCGCATCGGCCCGCACGCGCTCGCTTTCCTGGTCCAGCACGGTGGCGAAGCTCGCCATGCGCGCCAGGTAGCTGTCGGCGTCAGCCGCCGACTTCACCTCGTGCTTGTTGTCGAGGAAGCTGGGGACCGACGAATAGCCGCCATAGAACTGGGTCACCACGAACGGCCGGGACACCGCGCCGTAGTCGAAGCCCGAGGCCTTGTCGCGCGCGCCGTAATAGTAGGCGGCGGTGTCGTAGTTGACGGCGTCCTCGCCCGACAGGGCCTTGCGGTCGATGGCCTTCAGGCGCTTGAGGCGTTCGGCCGGCTCCTTGCGCTCCTTGATCCAGGCGGCGATCGAGCGGTCGCCCAGCCTGGTGCGCGCGCCGGCATGGGCGCCGGTGTCGAGGCCGAGGTTGGTGGCCTGTTCAGGGCTCTCGGTCAGGTCTTCGTCGAAGAAGGCGTCGAACAGGGCGTAGAGCTTGGCGCTCTCGCCCTTCGGCGCGGCCATCGCCGGCAGGGCGGCGGAAACGGCCGCCGCGGTGGCGCCGGCCAGCAGCTGGCGACGATCGAATTTCGTGGAATCGGACATGCGGCCCCCAAAGGCAGACTTGGCCGCATGTCGAAGAAAAGCCGTCCGGCGCCTCGCGGCCCCGGGCGCCGGACGGCTCTCAAGGCTTACTTGCGGGGCGCCAGGATGTCGTCCAGGCGCGCCGGCGTGCCGGCGATGCGCTCCAGGCGCGGGTAGCGCAGGCCGCCGGCGTAATCGAGCTTCACGGTGCGATAGCGCGAGCCTTCCTTGACCAGCAGCTCGACCGGAACGCCCTTGGCGGTGGCCTTCACGGCCGCCTTCAGCTTGTCGGCGTCGTAGGTGTCGCCGTTGACGGCCACCACGGTCAGGCCCTGGGTCAGGCCGGCCTTGAAGGCCGGGCCGTCCCACTGCACGTCGGTCAGCACCGCGTCCGAACCCACCGTAAGGCCGATCGAATAGGCCAGGTTGGTGTTCTTGGCCCGGGTCTCCGACGACTTGAAATAGTCGGTCGGGGTGTCGGTGTAGACGAGCTTGTAGCCGCCGCGGGTCAGGCCATCGAGCGGGGCCTTGGGGTTCACGCCCTCGATGCGGTCCTTCAGGAAGGTCGACCAGTCGTAGGGAACCACGCCGTTCAGCGCCGCCACCACGTCGTCGAAGGTGTAGGTGTGCGACACGTACGAGCCGTCGGCGACGCCGAAGAAGGCCTTGGCGAAATCGTCCAGCGACTTCTTGCCGCCGGTCTTCTCGCGGATCAGCGTGTCGGCGTCGAGCCAGACCAGCTGGCCTTCCGAATAGTAGTCCTCGCTACGCTGGTAGGAGAGCCACGACAGCGGCTTGCGGTTGGCGATGATCGGGTCGTTGGTGGTGTCCTGCACCGGGCGCCAGTCGCGGCCGCGACGGTTGTCGTAGGCGGCCGCCGTCATGGCGATGGCGTCCAGCGTCTGCTCCTTGGTCAGCAGGGTCGAGCGCGACGACAGCACATAGCCCCAGTACTGGGTCTGGCCCTCGTAGACCCACATCAGGCTGTCGCGCATCGGGGTGTTGAGGGTCGGCGTCCACAGGTCCGCGCCACGGCGGAACTTGCCGTTCCACGAGTGGGTGAACTCGTGGGGCAGCAGGTCGCGACCGACATAGGTCTTGTCCCACTCGGTGAAGTACTTGGGCGCGACGCGGTTCTCGCTCGACCGGTGGTGCTCCAGGCCGATGCCGCCCAGCTGGTCCGACAGGGCCACCAGGAAATCGTAGTGGTCGTAGTGGTGCGAGCCGTACAGCTTGTAGGCCTGCTGCACGAGGTTCTTGTGGGCCTGGATCTGCTCGGGCTTGAACTCCAGGAGCTCGGGCTTGTCGGCGATCATGTTCAGGCGCACCGGAACCTTGGCGCCCGGATCAAGCTCGACCGACTTGAAGTAGCGGCCGGCGAACATCGGCGAGTCCACCAGGGTCTCGACGGTGGTCGGCTTGAAGCTGGTGACCTGGCCTTCGGTCTTGTCGACCTCCAGGGCCGAGGCGAACAGGAAGCCGGCCGGCAGCTTGACGGTCGGCTCGACGGTGATGCGGCGGGTGAAGTGGCCGGCCGGGTACATGGTCATCTGCAGCCACTGCAGGTTCAGCATGTCGGGCGTCATGACCATGCGGCCGACCTTGGTCTCGACCGGCGACAGGAACTTGTAGGCGACGGAGAGCTCGGTCACGCCGGCCGGCACGTCGATGTGGAAGGCGTTGACCTCGACCACGTCGCGCTTCCACGGGATCGTCTGGCCGTTGGCGGTGATCACCAGGCCCGCCAGCTTGTCGATGTCGTTGCGCGGCGAGTGGCCGCCCGGAACCCACTGCGGATAGTACAGGGTCATGGGGCCGGGCTTGGCGACCGGCAGGGTCAGCTTGATGTCGAAGATCTTGCGCTCGAGGTCGGTGGCGTCGACGTAGAGCTTCAGCACGCCCGGATAGGCCACGTCCTGCGGGGCGACGATCGGCGGCGTCGGGGCGGCCGGTTGCGGCAGGTAGTCCTGGGCGAGAGCGGCGCCGCCCACGAGCGACAGAAGCGAGACCGAGAAGAAAAGCGCTTTCAAGAAACGACCCCAATGCAGCCCGCGAACGTCCCCTCGCGGTAAGAAGCCTGGATATTTCTTTTGTTAGGGCCCGCTTGTCGAGACGAACTTGACCGGACGGCGTTATGGCGACGCTGGTCGATCAGCCCTTCGGCCGCCGCAGGATCAACCCCAGCACTAGATAGGCGAGCGCCGCAACCGCCAGCGCCGGCAGGGTGGCGCCCAGCTCCGGCGCCAGGCGGCTGAAGCCCTGATAGGCCGCGATCCCCGCCGCCCAGGCCAGAAGCCCCGCTAGGTTCAGCCCCCCGGCGAAGGCCCCGGCGGCCTGGGCGCGGCGGCGGCGCACGACGAAGTGGTCGGTCAGCAGCACGCCGAACAGCGGCGCGAACACCGAACCGATCAGCAGCAGGAAGCCTTCGTAACGGGCAAGCGGCGCCACGAGGGCGATCAGCGTGCACAGCGCGCCGAAGGCCAGGGCCAGATGGGCGGGGCGCAGCGGCGCCAGCGTGGCCGTCGAAACGGCGGCCGAATGGATGTCGGCGAAGGCGTTGTCGGTCTCGTCCACGACGATCAGCAGCAGGGCGATCCCGCCGCCGGCCGCGGCCAGGGCGGTCAGCAGCAGCCCCTCCCCGCCCCCGGCCGCCAGGGCGTAGCAGGCGCCCAGTCCCATGAACCAGATGTTGGCCAAGAGGTAGCCGGCCGCGCTGCCGCGGAACATCCGGCCGCTGGAACGGCCAAAGCGCGTGTAGTCGGCGATCAGCGGCAGCCACGACAGCGGCATGGCCACGACCAGGTCGACGCCGGCGCCCAAGCTCATCTCGCCCGTTCCGGCCTTGGCGAACAATGCGGCCAGGTCGTGCTGGGCCAGCAGCCGCCAGGTCAGCCAGCCGGCGCCGCCCAGCAGCAGCCACAGCCCCCAGGCGCGCAGGAACCTGCGCACGAACGACACCGGCCCCATGAATGCAAGCCAGGTCGCAAGCGCGCCGAACAGCACCGTCCAGGCCAGCGGGTTGGAGGGGCCGAAGGTCTGCCTGGCCAGGGCGTCGGCGGCGTCGCGCATGGCGATGATCTCGAACGCGCCCCAGCCGACCAGCTGCACCGCGTTCAGCACCGCCGGAACCGCCGCGCCCCGCGCGCCCAGCGCCAGCCGCAGCGTTCCCATGGCCGAGAGCCCGGTGTCGGCGCCGACCACGCCGGCCGCCGCCAGCAGCAGCGCGCCCAGCACCGAGCCGGTGACGATCGCCGCCAGCGCCATGCCGAGGCTGAGGCCCGGGACCAGGAACGCGCCTGCCTGCAGCACCAGCAGGCCGATGCCCAGGCTGAACCACAGCGAGAAGGCGTCGCGGCCTCCGAACATCCGGCGCTCGGCCGGAACGGGGGTCAGGGGATCATAGGTATCGTCGAGCTTGGCCATGACCGGCAGCCATAGCAGCTTGCCGCCGCGGCGCGAATGGATGAGGGCTCGCTCGCCTCCTTGCGTAGGAACCTTGCGAAAGCGGGGATTTCACGGATGGAACGGATGCGCCGCTCGAAGGCCCGTAAGGCCTCGCTCTCGGGCGTCTGGCGAATAATGCGGCTGATGGGCGATGGCCTCCGAAACGATCCGCGGGCAAATGCTTCCAATCGGCGCCAGTCGGCGATCGGGTCTTGTAATTGCAAGTCGCTCTCAAGTATGGACGGCGGCACTGAAGCTCGTCCGTTCCGGAATCCCGTGAAAGCCGCCGCCGAACAGAACCGCCGCTCATTCTGGCTGAAGCAGTTGCACCAGTGGCACTGGATCAGCGCGGCGATCAGCCTCGTGGGCATGCTGCTGTTCGCCATCACCGGCTTCACCCTGAACCACGCCGGCTCGATCGAAGCCGAGCCCAAGGTCGTCAGCAAGAAGGCGACCCTGCCGCCCGAACTGATCGCCGAGCTGGCTTCGGGCCCGACCGAAGGCAAGCGCCCGCTGCCGATCAAGGTCGAGACCTGGCTCGACAAGGCCGTCGACGCCGACATCGCCCGCCGCCCCGGCGAATGGTCCGACGCCGAGGTCTACCTGGCCCTGGCCCGTCCCGGCGGCGACGCCTGGATCGCCATTGACCGCGAGACCGGCGACGTCGAGCACGAAAAGACCACGCGCGGCTCGATCAGCCTGCTCAACGACCTGCACAAGGGCCGCAATACCGGCAAGGCCTGGAGCTGGTTCATCGACATCTTCGCCGGCGCCTGCGTGATCTTCACCGTCACCGGCCTGATCCTTCTGCAGTTCCACGCCCGCGGGCGGCCGATGACCTGGCCGCTGACCGCCGCGGGGCTGGCCATTCCGCTCCTGATCATCATCCTGTTCGTCCACCTCTAGTGAAAGGCCGCCTTCTGTGAAGCGCACCGTCTCCCTGCTGACCTTCGCCGGCGCCGCCGTCGGCGCTCCGGCGATGGCCGCCGACCTCGCCGTCACCGTCGAGATCCCGCGCCTTTCGGTGGCCGAGTACCACAAGCCCTACGTCGCCATCTGGGTCGAAGCGCCCGACGCCACCGCCGCCGCCACCCTCGCCGTCTGGTACGATCCGGACTCCAAGGAGGACAAGGGCGAGAAGTGGCTGAAGGACATGCGCCAGTGGTGGCGCAAGGCCGGCCGCACGATGAGCTTCCCGGCCGACGGCATCTCCTCGGCCACCCGCGCGCCGGGCCCGCAGAAGCTGACCTTCAGCGGCGCCAAGAGCCAGCTGTCGAAGCTGAAGCCGGGCGCCTACACCCTGGTGGTCGAGGCCGCTCGCGAAGTCGGCGGCCACGAGGCCGTCCGCGTGCCGTTCACCTGGGGCAAGCCCGGCAAGACCGCCTCCGCCAAGGGGACGGCCGAGCTCGGCGCCGTCTCGGTCACCGTCAAATAAGCAAGAGAGAAACGCCATGACCCTTCGCAAGCGCCTTCTCGCCCTCACGGCGGCCACCGTCGCCCTGACCCTGCCGCTGGCCGCCCACGCCCACCGCGCCTGGTTCGTCCCCTCGGCCACCATCCTGTCGGGCGAAGGCTCGTGGGTGACCGTCGACGCGGCCATCTCCAACGAGCTGTTCTACCCCGACCACCGCGCCATGCGCGTGGACGGCGTGGTCATCACCACCCCGGACGGCTCGACCGAACCGCTGAAGAACGCCGCGACCGGCCAGTACCGCTCGGTGTTCGACGTCGAGCTGGCCAAGCCCGGCACCTACAAGATCGGCACCGCCTCCAGCAGCGTCATGGCCAGCTGGACCGAGAACGGTGAAGTCAAGCGCTTCCGCGGCAGCGCCGACGACTTCGCCAAGCAGGTTCCGGCCGGCGCCGCCGACCTGAAGACCATCAAGAGCTTCAACCGCAACGAAACCTTCGTCACCCGTGGCGCGCCGACCGACACGGTGCTGAAGCCGACCGGCAAGGGCCTGGAACTGGTTCCGGTCACCCACCCCAACGACGTGGTGGCCACCGAAGCGGCGACCTTCAAGTTCCTGATCGACGGCAAGCCCGCCGCCGACCTGGAAGTGACCTTCGTGCCGGGCAATTCGCGCTATCGCGCCACGCCGGGCGAAATCAAGGTCAAGACCGGCGCCGACGGCGCGTTCAAGGTCACTCTGCCGGAAGCCGGCATGTACTGGATGAACGCCAGCGTTCGCACCGGCGAGACCGGCCGCGGCGGCATGGGCGGCCCTCCGGGCGGTCC
>NZ_JBFTJR010000084.1:0-16225 GCF_056395525.1 Caulobacter sp. 10L414 | reverse complement strand
GCGGGGCCTCGGCCTTGTCCTCGCCCTTCGAGCAGGCGGCCGCGGCCAGGGCGCATCCGGCCATCAGGGCCGCGAGACGGAAGGTCGAAGGCATCGCATACTCCACGCACGAGGAACGTCTTGCCGTTCTCAAGCCTTGAGCCATGGCGAAGTTCCGAAAGGCGGGTGCGCTTGGCTTCACGATGGCGGAAGGGAACGAAGGCGCGGCGACGCGGCCGGCGACTGGGCCTGACCCTGCTCGTCCTGCTGCTGGCCGGCTGCGCGGGGGTGGGCGTCTGGCTGGCCTGGCCGAGCTCGGCGCCGCCGCCCGCCGACCCGCCCACCGGCGACGAGACCCCGTTCGAGGCGGCGCCGCAGTACGTGCCCTCCAACGATCCGCCGTCGGCCCCGCTGTCGCCCCTGCCCGTCGACGAGACCTGCGAGGCCGCCGCCCCCGCCGGCGCGGCCGAGGCCAATGCCAGCGGTCTCAACACCCTGTCCTGGGCCCCGTTCGGACGGACCGAGACCGGCTGGGTCATCTACGCCCCGCGAATCGGCGCCGAGCTGGCCACCGCCTGCGGCCCCGGCACGACCCGCTTCGCCGCCGCCCTCGCCCGCTGGCAGGCGGGCCACAGCCTGCCGCAGACCGGGGTGCTGGATGCGCCGACCTTCAACGCCATGAAGACCCGCTGGACGCTGGCCCGCCCCTTCGCGGCGATCAACGCCAGGGGCGAATGCCCCAACGCCCCCGCCCTCTCCAGCCTGGCCAGCGCCCGGCCCGACGAGGCCTACGGCGCCAAGCCCGCGCAGTTGCGGCCCGGCGCGCTGGAGGCCTATCGCCAGATGGTCGAGGCGGCGCGCAAGGACGGCGTCGTCTCCGAGCGCGACCCGCGCGTGCTGACCATCTTCTCGGCCTTCCGCGATCCGGCCGCCGACGCCGCCCGCTGCGCCCGCGACAACAACTGCCAGGGGGTGACCCGCACCATTTGCTCGGCCCATCGCACGGGCCTGGCCATGGACCTCTTCATCGCCGCCGCTCCGGGCCACGGCCCAGACTCCAGCGCCGACGACAACCGCCGGGCCATGGCCCGCTCGGACGTCTATCGCTGGATGGTGCTCAACGCCGGCCGCTTTGGCTTCGTCAACTACGTGTTCGAGCCCTGGCACTGGGAATGGACCGGCGAAGCGCCCCTGCCCGGCGTGCCGATCTCAAGCCTTCCTCAAGACGGATCACAACCGCTCGATCAGTCAGCGCCCACGCCTCAACCCGGCCTGAAAGGCTTACTACCTAGGAAGAATGAAGTTCGCTGACGTACACCTCCCCGGCCGGCGCGAGATCCTGGCCGGCCTCCTCGCCCTCCCGGCAGGTCCCGTCCTGGCCGCGCCGCGCGTGTCCGTCCCGCCGCGTCAGCCCGTGGTCACCGTGCTGGGCGACTCGATCACCGCCGGCCTGGGCGTGCGTCCGGGCGAGGCGATGCCGGCCCGCCTGCAGGCGGTGCTGGCCGCCCGCGGCCTCAATGTCCAGGTCCGCGCGGCGGGCCGCAACGGCGACACCAGCGCCGGCGGCCTGGCGAGGCTGGAAGCCGCGCTGGGCGGCGACACCGCCGTCTGCGTCGTGGCGCTGGGCGGCAACGACCTCTTGCAAGGACTGCGGCCCGAGGCGACCAGGGCCAACCTGCGCGCCATCCTGACCCGCCTGCGCGAGCGCCGGATCCCGGCCGCCATCGCCGGCATCAACGCCCCGGCCCTGCTGGGCGCCGACTACGCCCGTCGCTTCAACGCCGTCTACACCGACCTGGCGCGCGACTTCGCAGCACCCCTGCTGCCCAACCTGCTGGCCGGCGTCCGCGGCTCGCGCCGCTACATGCAGAGCGACGGCATCCACCCCAACGCGGAAGGAGCCCGCGTGATCGCCGCCAACCTGGCGCCGGTGGTGGTCCAGGCCCTGGCCCGGGCGACGCAGGTGGCGGCGCGGTAGACCCCCTCAGTCGGCTTCGCCGACAGCTCCCTACTCCTCCCCCCGAGAAACGGGGGAGGTGGCCCAAAGGGCCGGAGGGGGCCGCCGTCAGGCGGCCTAAAGAAACCACTCCACCGCCACCAGCACGACGCCGGCGATCCACGCCGTCTCGATCACCATCAGCGCCACAGGCCGCCAGCCGGCGGTCATCACGTCCTTGAACGAGGTCTTCATGCCCAAGCCCGCGATCGCCGTGACCAGGCACCAGCGGCTGACCTCCGTGGCCGCGTCGGCGCCGGCCTTGGGCAGCCAGCCCAGGCTGTTGACCGCCACCAGGGCGGCGAAGGCCAGCAGGAACAGCGGCAGCTGCGGCTTGGCCCCGCCGGCGCCGCCCGGCAGCATCCGCGCCGCCAGGAAGGCGATGGCGAACACCACCGGCAGCAGCATCGACACCCGCAGGAGCTTCACATAGGTCGCCACGTCGCCGGTGTGCGGCGAGATCATGTAGCCGGCCCCGACCACCTGGGCGACGTCGTGGATCGTGCCGCCCAGGAACACCCCCGCCTTGGTCTGGTCCAGATGCAGGGCCGCCGTCAGCAGCGGATAGGTGATCATGGCGATGGTCGACAGGGCCGTGACCACCACCACCGTCAGGATGGTGTCGCGCTCGCCGTCCTTGTCGCGCGGCAGCACCGACGCGATGGCCAGGGCCGCCGAGGCGCCGCAGATGCCCACCGCCCCACCCGACAGCACGCCAAAGCCCTGCCGCAGGTCCAGCCGCTTGGACAGGAACGCCCCCAGCAGGATCGTCGAGACCACCGCCAGCACCACCGTCACGATCGGGGTGATCCCGAGGCTCAGGATCTGGCCGGCCGTGATCCGCGCGCCCAGCAGGGCGACGCCGAAGCGCAGGATGGCCTTGGACGAGAACTCGATGCCGGGGATGCAGCGGCCTTCCTGGTGCAGGAAGTGGAAGGTCATGCCCAGCAGCAACGCGAACAGCATGACCGGCGCGCCGTAGTGCTGCGACAGCCAGGTCGAGGCCAGGGCGATGGTCCCGGCGACCAGCACCCCGGGATAAAGCTTGATCAGCGCCGCCTGACCGGGAAAGCGTTCCTCGGCCTTGGCGACCGGAGCGGGCTCGGGACGGCTCAGCCCCTCCATGCCCTCCAGGGATTGGAACAGCGCCCGCGCGGCGGCCGCGTCGGTGTCGAGATCGGAATGCATCGCCAGGCCCTTTGACGAGTCGCCGTGCCGACGACGCCTTCGTCTGGACCCGGAGCGCAAGCGTGGCAAGGGAGGGCGTCCTTCTCCCCTTGCGGGAGAAGGTGGCGGCCGAAGGCCGTCGGATGAGGGGTCTCTCAAAACTCAACGCCCCGCCGCCTTCGCGGTTGAACTTTCTGAGAGACCCCTCACCCGACCTCGCTCCGCGAGGCCACCCTCTCCCGCAGGGGGAGAGGGGTCATTTGCGCTTCACCGCCACCAGCGCCGAGATGTACGCCTCCATCAGCCGCACCAGTTCGTCCTCCAGCGCCTGAGGGTCCAGCGCCAGGCCCGGCTCGGCGGCCGCCGCTCGCAGCAGGCCGACGGCGGCGTGGGTCAGGACGAAGGCCGACTCCGGCGTCAGGTCGATCTGCAGCCGCGCCTTGCCGGCGATCGAGGCCAGGAAGGCCTGGTGATGCTCTTCCAGCACCGCGTCTCCCCTGTGGAACAGCGCGCCGAGCAAGGCCTGCCGCGTGGCCGGCGAGCCCTCGAAGCCGTTCATCAGCGCCCGCACGATCGGCCGCACGCTGCCCAGGTCCGGCCGCTCGATCAGGGTGTCGGCGATCGCGTCGCGCACCGCGCTGGTCCGCCGCTGCGCCAGGGCCGCCAGGATGTCCTGCTTGTCGGCGAAGTACTGATAGACCGTGCCGACGCTGACCCCCGCCCGCTCGGCCACGTGATTGGTGGTCAGCCGGTCGGCCCCGCCGCTCTCCAGAAGCTGAAAGGCCGCGTCGAGAATGGCGTCGACGGTGACCTGCGCCCGCCCCTGGCTCGGCGATCGACGTTTCTTTTCAGTCACTTGCCGAGCCTCTCCGCGCCCTCGCCGCACCGAGAAGCAAGGCGAGTAGGAACATGAGCAATGCTTACATACGCTTGAGGCCGAGAATAGGTCCCTCCCCCGGGGAACGGACCGGAAGGAGCCCAGATGATCCGTCCCATCGACGAAGTCCGCGCCCGCGTCGCCTCGCAGAAGACCCTGCTGCCGGGCTTCTACGGCAAGATCGATTTCGACCGCACGCCCGAGCGCTTCACCGAGGATCCCGCCTTCGCCGTCGCCCGCGACCGCAACCCGCTGGGCGTGTCGGTCAGCCAGGACGACCTGGACCGCGTGCGCGCCTACACCATGCTGGGCGACATCGTCGCCGACGCCTACACCGCCCTGATCCCGCAATACGGCTTCCGCCGGCTGATCGACATGCTGGTCGCCGCCTGCGAGCGCGGGATCGAGGCCGTGCCCGACGCGCCGCCGGAACTGGCGGCCTTCATCGCCGAGATGGAGGCGCGCCCCGACTGGATCGACATGGACCTGGTGCGCGAGGGCCAGCGACTCGACCGCAACGCCGCCGCCCACCTTGGCCCCTTCGCCATCCGCGGCGCATTCGTGGCCACCTTCCTCAACAAGTACTCGGCCCTCCCCATGGCCCTGACCGGGACCCTGGGCGCGGAAACCGCCGCCAAGCGGGTCAATGAGACGGCCGCCTTCTTCACGACGACGCTGCTGCCGGGCTCGCTGGAACGGAATGGCGAAGGCTTCAAGGCCGCGGCCATGGTGCGGCTGATGCACTCGATGGTGCGCTTCAACGCCCTGCGCTCGGGCCGGTGGGACAGCGCCGTCTACGGCGTGCCGATCCCGCAGGTCGACCAGATGCCGGCCGGGCTGATCCCGATCTTCCTGATGTCGTTCCAGATGCTGCGCAAGGGCCGCCGCCGGTTCACCCCGGCCGAGCGGGCCAAGGTCGAGCTGGCGCGCTACCGCTGCTTCCTGYTGGGCCTGCCGCAGGATCTGCTGGCCGATACGCCCGAGGGGATCGTGCGGATGATGACAGCTCGTGACAGCACGCTTCGCCGGGGCTTCGACGACGAAACCTGCGGCGCGCTGATCCGCGCCACCCTCGACGCCTACCTGCCGCCGGACGAAAGCCCCGCCAACCGCCTGCACGACCGCGTCGAGCGGCGTTTCGCCAAGGCCTTCTTCCTGCGTCACTTCATGCGCGGCGATCGCGCCCGCGCCGCCGACATGGGCATCGAGGTCAGCCCCGCCGACGGGGCGGTGTTCATCGCCGTCGCCCTGCTGGTGACGCTGCAGATGAAGGCCTTCGACCTGGCCGACCGCGTGCCCGTGCTGCGCGACGTCGCCGACGCGGCCATGGTCCACAGGATCCGCGGGCTGCTGAAGCGCTACGGCCACGCCGAGTTCACGACGGACGCGGCGAACTATCGGCCGACCAACGCCAGGGCGGCTTAGCCGCTACGCGACCCCCTCCGGCCCTCCGGGCCACCTCCCCCAGAGGGGGAGGATCTGTCGCCGAAGATGCTGCCCTTCTGGGGGAGCTGTCGCGAAGCGACTGAGGGGGTCAGTCCGCGTCGTCGAAATCCTCTTCGCCCGACGTCTCCTCGTCGCCGGTCAGGGCGGTGTCGAGGCTGTCGATGATCTCGTCCATCTGCTCAGAGGTGATCGAGACGTAGATCGCCTCGCCGCCGACCGCCGAGACCAGCAGGCGGTAGCCGTCTTCGGTCTCCTGCAGGGAGAAGGTTTCCAGGGGCTGCAGCTTGGCCATGGGCGGCGTCTTTCGTCTGGGGAATGCGAGGCGCGGATGTAGGCCCGAGACGCCGTCAGTTCAACGGACGTCCTTCATCCCACGCCTTTCAGCACCCCGCGCCGCAACAGCGAGATGTGGCAGGCGATCAGCACCTCGCGCTCCACCCACGGGAAGTCGGGGCGAGCGATCAGCAGCGACACCAGGCCGTGCAGCCCCGCCCACAGGGTCTGGGTCATGCGCTGGACGTCGTCGTCATGGGTCAGGCCCGCGTCGCGCATCTCGGCCACGATCTCGGCGAAGCGCTGGAACGCGCCGATGCCGGCCATCATCGGCCGGTCGCCGACCCGTTCCTTGTAGGTCCCGTCCAGGCCCTTCTCCACCATGAAGGCCACGCGGTAGGCGTCGGGGTTCTGCAGGCCGAAGTCGACATAGACCCGCAGGGCCTTCTCGAAGCACTGGGTCGTCGGGATGAAGTCGGCCCGCGCCGCCTCCATGCGCTCGACCAGAATGGCGAAGGCGCGGATGCACAGCTCGGCGGTGATGTCGTCCTTGGTGGCGAAATAGGCGTAGAGCGCCGGCTGCGAGATGCCGACCGCCTCGGCGATCTGCCGCGTCGAGACCGTGTGCAGCCCCTTGGCGCTGAACAGCTTCAGCGCCGCATCCAGGATCTCCTCGCGACGCTCGGCGCCCTGGCCCTTGGGCTTGCGGGGGGAACGGACTTTAAGCGCGGTCATCGTCCCTCCTTTCCGTGTTCGGCCCGTCTTGACAACCCACGATAATCGATCAGTGATAACTTATCACCGATCGATGACGAGGGCGAGGGCAATGGACGGCGCGCGTGCTGGATACGGAGGCGTGTTGCTGCTGACGGCGCTGGCGACCGCGACGGGCCTGATGCTGGCGGCCTGCGGCGGCAAGGCCGACACGCCCCAGGCCGCGCCGCCGCCCGCCGTCGAGGCCGTCACCGTCGGCGCGCCCGGAACCGCCTCGGAACTGACCGCCTCGGGCACGCTGCAGCGCCGCCGCGAGATGGCGCTGTCGTTCCGCATTCCCGGCGTGCTGACCCGCATGAGCGTCGAGGCGGGCGATTCGGTCCGCGCCGGACAGGCCCTGGCCGCCATCGATCCGGCCGGCGTCGACGCCCGCCAGACCCAGGCCGCCGCCGACCTAGAGCGGGCCCGCCGCGACGCCGACCGCGCCCGCAAGCTCTATGCGAGCGGCTTCGTGGCCAAGGCCCGGCTGGACGACGCCGAAAGCGCGCTGAAGGCGGCCCAGGCCGCCCATGCGGGCGCGGCCTTCGACCGGCGCTGGGCCGCCCTCGCCTCGCCCGTCTCCGGCGTGGTGCTGGCCCGCACGGCCCAGGCCGGCGAGGTGGTGGCCGCCGGCCAGACGGTGCTGACCGTGGCCGACCTGTCGAGCCCCCTGGTGCTTCGCCTGCCCCTGCCTGCCCGCGATGCGGCGCGGGTGAAGGTGGGGTCGAGCGCCGCCGTCACCGCCGACGCCCTGCCTGGCCAGACCCTGACCGGCGTCGTCACGCGCCTGGGCCAGGCCGCCGACGCGCGCACCGGCGCGGTGACGGTCGAGATCGAGATCCAGGCTCCACCGCAACTGAAGAGCGGCCAGATCGCCGCCGCCCGCCTGCAGGCCCCGGCCGCGGAAGCCGCCGCCCGCACCGAATTCGTCCGCATCCCGGCCGAGGCCCTGCTGGAAGCCTCGGGCGACAAGGCCGCCGTGCTGCGTCTGGACGGCGCGGTGGCGCGCCGCACCAATGTCCGTTTCGGCGGCTTCGACGGCGACGACGCCCTGGTGGCGGGCCTGGCGGCCGGGGCGCGCGTGGTCACGGCCGGGGCCGGCTTCGTCTCCGACGGCGAGAGGGTCGCCGTGGTCGACCCGCGCGCCCTGGCCGCCCCCGCCCGCAAGGTCGCCGGCCAATGAACTTCAACCTGGCCGCCTTCGCGGTAAAGCGCTGGCAGTTCACCATCGTCGCCTTCGGCCTGCTGGTCATGCTGGGCGTCAACGCCCTGATGACCGTGCCCCGGTCGGAAGACCCGCACTTTCCCATCCCGATCGTGCTGATCCGCGCCGTGCTGCCCGGGGCCGAGCCGGCCGAGATGGAGCAACTGGTCGCCGATCCGATCGAGACGGCGGTCTACGGCCTGGACAGCATCGACAAGGTCGAGAGCACCAGCCTCGACGGCGCGGCCGTCGTGCGGGTGTTCTTCACCTGGGACGTCGATCCCGAGCGCAAGTTCGACCAAGTGGTTCGCGAGGTGAACGCCATCCGCGGCAGCCTGCCGGCCGGCCTGCAGCGGCTGGACATCGAGCGGGTTCGCACCACCGAGGTCGCCATCGTCCAGGTCGCCCTGGTCAGCGACAGCCTGCCGATGCGCCGCCTGGAGAAGGCGGCCGATCGCCTGTCCGAGCGCCTGGACCGCGTGCCGGGCGTGCGCCAGACCCGCTATTACGGCGCGCCGGCCTCCGAGGTGCGGGTGTCGCTGGACCTGGCCCGGCTTTCGGCCCTCAAGCTGCCCGCCTCCAGCGTCGCCGACGCCCTGCGCGCGGCCGGGGCCGAGGCGCCGATCGGCGCGGTCCAGGCCGGCGCCCGGCGCTTCAACGTCAAGTCCGGCGGGGCCTTCCGCTCGCTGGACGCCGTCAAGGACACCCCTGTCCGCTCGGTCGGCGGCCAGGTGGTGCGTGTGCGCGACGTCGCCGACGTGGCCTGGGCCCAGGAAGAGCCGACCCACGTCACCCGGTTCGACGGCAAGCGGGCGGTGTTCATCGCCGTCACCCAGAAGGACGGCCAGGACGTCGGCAAGATCACCAAGGCCGTCGAGGCGGTGCTCGACGACTACGAGAAGGCGCTGCCCGCCGGGGTGAAGCTCGACCGCGGCTTCGTGCAGGCCCGCAACGTCGAGCACCGGCTGCACAACCTGCTGCGCGATTTCGGCCTGGCCTTGCTGCTGGTGCTGATCACCCTGCTGCCGCTGGGTCCGCGCGCTGGCCTGGTGGTGATGGTGTCGATCCCGCTTTCCCTGCTGATCGGCCTGTCGCTGATCCAGGCCTTCGGCTTCACGCTGAACCAGCTGTCGATCGCCGGCTTCGTGCTGGCCCTGGGGCTGCTGGTCGACGACAGCATCGTCATCACCGAGAACATCGCCCGCCGGATCCGCGAGGGCGAGGAGCGCACGGCCGCGGCGATCAACGGCGCGGGCCAGATCGCCCTGGCGGTGATCGGCTGCACGGCCACCCTGATGCTGGCCTTCCTGCCGCTGATGGCCTTGCCGGCCGGATCGGGGGCCTACATCCGCTCGCTGCCGGTGACGGTGCTGTGCACGGTGGGCGCCTCGCTCTTCGTGTCGCTGACCATCATCCCGTTCCTGGCCAGCCGGGTGCTGGACAAGCATTCCGATCCCGAGGGCAACCGCCTGCTGCAGGCGGTCAACCGCGTGATCCACACCGTCTATCGTCCGGTGCTGCACCACGCCCTGGCCCGGCCCTGGCTGGCGCTGGCCCTGATGCTGACGCTCTGCGCGACGGCCGTGCCTATGCTGCAGGCGGCCGGCTCCAGCCTGTTCCCCGCCGCCGAGACGCCGCAGTTCCTGGTCCGCGTCACCACGCCCGACGGCTCGTCCCTGGCTCGCACCGACGAGGCCCTGCGCTATGTCGACCAGCGCCTGGCCGAGGAGCCCGATATCGTCTGGCGCGCCGCCAACCTGGGGCGCGGCAATCCGCAGGTGTTCTACAACCAGTCCCAGCGCGAAAGCGCGGTGACCTATGGCGAGATGTTCGTCAGCCTCAAGCGCTGGGAGCCGGGCAAGAGCGAGGAACTGCTCGACCGCCTGCGCGCAGACTTCGCCCGCTATCCTGGCGCGCGGATCAGCGTCGAGGTGTTCGAGAACGGCCCGCCGATTGAGGCGCCCGTGGCCGTGCGCATCACCGGTCGCAATCTGGAGGTGCTCAAAGCCCTGGCCGTGCGCGCCGAGGCGATCCTGAAGAGCACGCCGGGCACGCGCGACGTCGGCAACCCCGTGCGCCTGGACCGCACCGACCTGGATCTCGGCATAGACGAGGCCAAGGCCGCCGCCATGGGCGTGCCGGCGGGCGCGGCCCGGCGCGTGGCCCGCCTGGCGCTGTCGGGCGAAGAGACCGGCCGCTTCCGCGACCCCGACGGCGACGACTACGCCGTCAAGGTGCGCCTGCCGATGAGCCAGGTCGACGGCGCCGACCGCAACGCCCTGTCGGCCCTGTCGGGCGTCTATGTGCCGACCGCCGACGGCGAGGCCGCCCCGCTGTCGGCCATCGCCACGCCCAGCCTGAGGTCCAGCCCCGCCCGCATCGACCGCTTCGACCGCGAGCGGACGGTGACCGTCACCGCCTTCGTCCGCACCGGCTACCTGACCGACAACGTCACCAAGGACGTCCTGGCGCGGCTGGAGAAGGAGCTGCCCATGCCGCCGGGCTACGCGCTCAGCCTGGGCGGCCAGGCCGAGGCCCAGTCGGAAAGCTTCGCGGGCCTGGGGGCCGCGGTGATGGTGGCGGTGTTCGGGATCCTGGCGGTGCTGGTCCTGGAGTTCCGCAAGTTCAAGACCGCGCTGGTCGTGGCCGGCATCATCCCGTTCGGGATCTTCGGCGCGGCGGCCGCCCTGTGGCTGACCGGCAATTCCCTGTCGTTCACGGCGACCATCGGCCTGATCGCCCTCATCGGCATCGAGATCAAGAACTCGATCCTGCTGGTCGACTTCACCGAGCAGTTGCGCCGCGAGGGGATGAACCTGCACGACGCCATCGAGAAGGCCGGCGAGGTGCGCTTCCTGCCGGTGCTGCTGACCTCGGCGACGGCGATCGGCGGACTGCTGCCGCTGGCCCTCGAACGCTCGGGCCTCTACTCGCCGCTGGCCATCGCCATCATCGGCGGCCTGGTGACCTCGACGGTGCTGTCGCGGGTGGCGACGCCGGTGATGTACTGGCTGACGGCGCGCGGCGAGACGAAGGGCGCGGCCGCCTGACGGCGACGCGCCCTCTCTGGTCTCGACGGCCTTGCTGTTAGCGGATGCGGATGCGGATCGGCACGTCGATGAACGAGCCGGCGCGGCTCTTGCCGTCCGGGCCCAGCAGGTCGACCTGGATCTGCGAGGCCATCTGCAGGGCGGCGTCGCCGACGCCCAGATCGCGGGGGCTTTCGGCCTGGACGCTGCAGTCGGAAAGGCCGCCGTTCGACTTCACCATGCAGCTGAGCAGGGCGACGGCTTCGCGCGGTTGCGCCACCTGGACCACGCGGGCCTGCGGCTCGGCCGGCATGACCGGAGCGGCGGTGGTGACGGCGGCGGCGAGAACGAACGAAGCGATCACTGTATCATCCCTATGGTCTTGTCGGATGTCCCGTCAGGGCGTCCGCGTTTCATTTCGGGTCAGGCGGCGTTCGCCTGCTTGATCCGTTGCAACCCCTGGGCCGCCATGTCGGTCAGCGACCGCAGGCCCAGTTCGGCGAAGACGTCGAAGGCCACGGCCAGGGCGGTGGCGGCGCGGTCGAGGCGACCATCGTCGCGACCGGTGATCTCGACCCGGGCCTCGTAGAGACGAGCGAGATTCATCTGGGCCACGGCCCAGCCGGCCGGATCGCGCGCGCCCGGTTGCTCGGCCAGTTCGGCCTTGAAGGCCAGTTCGGCGGCGTCGAGCACGGCGAGGTCGGCGGTCAGCTCCGCGCAGCGCGCCAGGCTGAGGGCCCGATTGTTGGCGACGGCGGCGCGCAGGGTCAGCGCCGGCTGCACCTTCACGATGTGGGTGGCGCGGTCGTAGCAGGTGACGGCCTGCTCGAAGCAGCGCTCGGACGTCGTCGCCTCGCCCATGGCCTGCAGCGTCTCGCCCAGCGAGGCTTGGGCGCGGGCCCAGTCCAGCGGGCTGTGGCCGGGGTCGAGCGGTTCGAGGGCCTGGGTCGCCGCCTCGACGGCGTCGGCGATCAGCGAAAGCTCGCCGTCATAGTCGCCCAGCCGCGCCAGCGCCTCGGCGCGCAGCAATTCCAGGCGCGACCAGGTCAGCGGTTCGAAATCGGGATCCAGGGCCGCCAGCGCCGTGCGGGCTTCCGACAGGGCGACCTCGACGAGGGCCCGGTCCTTCAGGTGGACCGCGCAGGCCAGCAGCAGGTCGATGCGGGCCGCGCGCTGTTCGGCCAGTTGCAGGCGAGCGCCGCCGGCCTTGACGCCGCGCTCTCCGGCCAGCGTCGCCAGCGGGGCCTCGAAGGCCTGGGCCGCGGCCAGGGCGCGGTCGATGTCGTTTTCCGAAAGCGCCATGCGGCCGTCGACGGCGGCCAGCAGGCTGGCGGCCAGGGCGGCGTGCGGACCGTGCGTGTTCTTGGCCAGCGACAGGGTCGCGCCGGCGGCGGCGTGCAGGCCTTCGTCGCCGAACAGTTCGGCGCCCAGCATGGCCAGCACCGCCTGCTCGCAGCGCGCGGCGCAGACCAGATCGGCCTTGCGTTCGGCGTCGGCCAGCTTGGCGGCGGCTTCGGCCTGGGCCGCGCCCTTGCGCAGGGCGGCGGCGTCGCCGGTGCGGCGGGCGACCTCGCGCCAGACCACGGCGGCCTCCAGCAGGCGCACCGCGCGGTCCTTGCAGCCGATGCGGCCGGCGGCGACGTCGGCAGCGCGGGCTTCGTTGGTCAGCAGGCGCAGGTCCATCAGTTCCAGCAGCGCGGTGTCGCCGCCGGTCAGGCCCTCGCGATGCGCCGCGGCATGGGACACCCGTCCCTGGCCCTCGACGCCCAGCAGCCGCTTCAGATCGCGCCCCACGAATTCGAACATCGCTCGCGTACTCCGCTCCCGGATCGTCCCACCTCGGCACGGCCGGGATGGATTTGACGCAAGATCAGCAAAACCGGAGCCAACGCTCTTAACAAGGGGTTAACGGATGTGAATCGATCGTTAACCACGAATATTCAGATCACATTAACTTTGATCGCCTCGCGAGCCGGAAAACCGGCGATTTTGACCCATTTTGGCACGCTTTTTGCTTCACCCAGGCGCAACCGGTGGAAGGTGCGATCGCACAATTTATAACATCGTTCACCCATGTAAAAATGACGTTAACTCTAAGATTTAGGATCTTGTTTACATTTTGTTCATATTCATAACCGGACGGATGGCGGATCGACGCGCAAGACGCTAGGAAGCGGGCATGACCAGCCCCGCCGTGACCCTCTGGACCGCCGCCCTCTGCAAGCAGGATCCCGGCTATGGCGGCTGGGCGTTCGTACGGAAGCTGGACGGCGAGTCGGGCGCGGCCGCGATCAAGGGCGCCGCCGGCGGCGAGCGCCGTACGTCGCTGGCCAAGATGAGCCTGTCGGCGCTGATCGAGGCGCTGACCAGCCTGTCGGACCTGCCGGCGGACACGCCGGTCACGTTGCGTTTCGCCGACCCGGCCCTGGCCGGCGAACTGGTCGCCAGCGACGGCGCCTACGCCACGGCCGAGCCCGAGGCCTGGGCCGCGGCCCGCGCCCTGGTGGCCGCGCGATCCTTGCTGAACCTGGTCCCGCTGGCCCAGACCGCGCCCGCGACCGGCTTCCTCGCCGCCTGGGCCGAGTTCGGCCTCGACACGTCCAAGAGCCGCGGCAGCTTCAAGTCCGCGATCCCGAAACCGAACCTGATGAAGTTTCCGGGGTAGCGCCTGCGGCGCACCCCTCCGGCCCTTCGGGCCACCTCCCCCAGAAGGGGAGGATTTGGAGCGCTAGATGCTCCCCCTCTGGGGGAGCTGTCGCGGAGCGACTGAGGGGGCCGCGAAGCGGCTACTGTAGCCCCCGCACCACCAGCGTCGCCGTGGCCGGGTTGCAGGCGAACGGGATGTCGGCCAGCGTCGCTAGGCGGATCAGCGCCTTGACGTCGACGTCGTGCGGCTGGGGCGACAGCGGGTCGACGAAGAAGATCAGGATATCCAGGCGCCCCTCGGCGATCATCGCGCCCAGCTGCTGGTCGCCGCCCAAAGGACCGCTCTTCAGGCGGGTCAGCTGCAGCTGCGGCAGGGCCTCAAGCACGCGCCCGCCGGTGGTGCCGGTACCGTAGAGAATGTTCCTTTCCAGGAACGCCGCGTTCGCCTTGGCCCAGGCCACCAGGTCGGCCTTCTTGTCGTCGTGGGCCACGAGGCCGATGGCGAGCTGGCGGATCATGCGGGAACGGCTCCGATTATAGGTCGTCCCTCCTATAGCGGCTGGCGAGGCCGCCGCCAGCCCGACCGCGCCTCTTCCCTTTTGGCGCGCATTGTCGCTAGGATACATATTGAAACGATATCTCAAATAATGAGACCGTGCGCAGCGGTCCATGGAGGAAGCCGCCTATGACCCTCGACCGCCGCGCCTTCGCCGCGGGCCTGAGCGCCCTGCCCCTGCTCTCGGTCGCCCCCATGGCGCTGGCCGGCACGCCAGGACAGCGCCCCGGTCCGTTCCTGCTAGGCGCCGACGTCACCTGGATTCCTCAGGACGAGGCCGACGGCGCGCAGTTCTTCGCGAGCGGCCGCCGGCAGGACATCCTGGCCATCCTGGGCGACGCCGGCTTCAACGCCATCAAGATCCGCGTCTTCGTCAATCCCGAGAACGGCTACTCCCAACGCCGCAAGACCGACCCGTGGGCGGGCCTGGCCCAGACCGTCGCCATGGCCAAGCGGATCAAGGCGGCCGGCATGCACCTGACGATCAGCTTCCACTACAGCGACACCTGGGCCGACCCGCAGAAGCAGGGCAAGCCCGCCGCCTGGAAGGACCTTTCGTTCGACGCCCTGGTCAAGGCGGTCGGCGACCACACCCGCCAGGTGCTGGGCGCGCTGGTCAGGGCGGGCGCCAAGCCCGACATGGTGGTGATCGGCAACGAGATCACCTTCGGCATGCTGTGGCCCGACGGCCGCGTGCCCCTGCCCGTCGCCACCGGCAACCCGGCCACCGACGCTGTGCACATGAACGTCCCCGACGCCGGCGGCTTCGACAAGCTGGCCAGGCTGCTGAGCGCGGGTCTGGACGCCTCGCGCGAGACCGTGCCCGGCGTGAAGACCAGCCTGCACAATCACCTGGGCCGCCATTGGACGATCGTCAGCCACTGGATGGACAGCCTGCTGGCGCGCGGCGTGCGCTTCGACGCCACTGGCTTCTCCTGCTACCAGCAGGCGGCCGAGGGCGACTGGGCCAACACCTTCGCCCGCTTCGGCGAGCGCTACCGCGACCACGGCTTCTACGTGGCCGAATATTCCAGCCGGAAGCGCTATGTGAACGACCTGGTGTTCGACGCGCCTGGCCAGCGCGGCTGGGGTACGTTCATCTGGGAGCCGACCCGCCACCAGGAGGCGATCTTCGACCAGGACGGCAAGAACGCCGGCGAGGGCCCGCGCCCCAACCTGCTGTCTCAGGGCATCAACGCCGCCGAGGCCCCCGGCGCCCAGATCGCCGGCGCGCCGCCGCCCCATCCCGAAAAGACCGAGCACGGCGGCCGCTACGACGCCAACGCCTTCATGGAGCTCTATCGCCAGATGGCGCGGGACTACGGCCTGCGGAAGGCGTGAACGGGCGGGCCTGACCCACGATAAATTACGAATGTAATCTCACCCTTGTCGGTACGGGAGGGGACGTCGCGAGCCGCCGGCCACGCCGGTTCGCGCGACTGCTCGCGCCCGCATGTTCGAGCCGCTGCGAGGCCCTTTAGCCGACGCGAAGAACGACGATTGCCGAAACTGAATAGTCAAGCTATGCAGCCTTAAGGGGGATCAGTCGTCATGCGTTCAATCTATGCGGGCTTGGCAATGCTGGCCCTGATGGCGGCCGCCGCGCCGGTCGCCGCCCAGACGGCCGAGTCGCCTGCGGCTCCTGCGGCTCCTGCGGCTCCTGCGGCTCCTGCGGCTCCTGCGGCTCCTGCGGCTCCTGCGGCTCCTGCGGCTCCTGCGGCTGGCGTCCTGCCCGCCGGCAGCATCGTCCAGATCGAAATCGGCCGCTCGATGCGCTCGGACACCGTCAAGCGCGGCGAGCGCTTTCCCATCCGTCTGGCCGAGGACGTGGTCCTTGACGGCAAGGTGATCCTGCCCGCCGGCCTCGAGGGCGAAGGCGAGGTCGTCCACGCCGATCACTCCAAGATGGCCGGCCGGCCCGGCGAACTGCTGCTGGCCGCCCGCTATCTGGTGGTCGACGGCGTGCAGGTGCCGCTGCGCAGCCTGAAGTTCGGCTCGTCCGGCAACAACAACACCAACGCCGCCATGGCCGTGGCCTTCGTGGCCGGCCCCCTGGCCATCTTCGTCGAGGGCGGCGAGGTCGTCATCCCGCCCAACACCCGCGCCCAGGCCAAGCTCGCCGCGCCCTACCCCGCGGCCGGCGCCGCCACAGCCGCCGCTCCCGCTCCAGTTCCCGTCAAGGACACCCAGGAAAAGGCTTCCATCCAATGAGCATCAAGTACGCCGGCGTCGTTTTCGCCGCCCTGACCCTGAGCGCCGGCGCGGCGCTGGCGCAGGACGCCGCCGCTCCGGCCCAGAC
>NZ_JBFTJR010000083.1:0-16976 GCF_056395525.1 Caulobacter sp. 10L414 | reverse complement strand
CCTCCGGCCCTCTGGGCCACCTCCCCCAGAGGGGGAGGATCTTCTAGAGCGGGTTCAGCAGGTTGGGCGGCCGGGGTTTCGGCTTGGGCGGCGGCGGAGGGGGCTCGACGACCGGCGGCGGCGGGGCGGGCTTGGCGGCGRCTTCGGCCTGGACCTCGGGCAGCACTTCCAGGGCCTTGTTGATGCGGGCGATCTCTTCGGGGGTGGCGATGCGGCGGCCGGCGACGCTGCCTTCGACCCTGATGCGCTCGCCTCCCGGCGCGGCGGCGTCGGGGATCACCACCAGCCTGGCGTCCTTCAGCACCGCGCTCGGCGTCGGGCCGCCCAGGGTCTGGGCGAGGTTCTGGGCCAGGACGGCTGGCGGCGCGGCCTCCAGCGTGCGCGGATCCGCGCCCATCAGGGTGTCGGCCGAGATCCTGGTCTCGCCGCCGGCATAGCGGCCGTTGAAGGCGGCCAGCCTGCCCGACGGGCCGGTCCAGCGGTAGAAGATGTGCGTGCCGACCTGGCGCAGCTTCACGAGGGTGGGCGCCCAGTATGGGGCCACATAGTCGGCGTGGTAGTGGGTGGCCACGCCCACGTCCTTCATCACGAAGCCCGACAGCGCCCGCCGGGCCACGGCCTGGGCGCGGTCCCACAGGGTCGGAACCACCGTCTTCTCCAGCGAACCGTYGCAGGTGAAGCTGAACTGGCAGCCGGTGCTGCGCAGCGAGCCCTCGTAGATCACGCCGCAGATCGACTTGGGATAGCCCGGATGGCGCAGGCGGTTGAGCACGGTCTGGGCCACGGCCTGCTGGCCCTCGGGCGCCTCGAAGCCGGCCTCGAAATAGACCGCCTGGGTCAGGCAGTGCAGGGCCCGGGCCCGCTCCTCGCCCGAGGCCTTGAGCACGAAGGGCCTGGCGGCCTCGATCGGCAGGGGCGCGGGCAGGCGGTAGCCGTTGATCAGCCGCGCGTCCGCAAAGTCCGGCACGCCGTCGCCCAGCACCGGGATGGTGGCGATGTCGATCACCTCCCAGCCCTTCACCCGACCCCAGTAGTCCTTGCGCGGGCGCGGGTCGTGACGACGGGCCAGGGCCAGCATCGCCGGATCCATGTCGGCCGTGTAGCGCGCCAGGCCCGCATCGGAGAGCGCCCCGGCCTGGCTGGCCACCCCCGCCGCCCGGCCGTGCTGGCGCGGCAGGTGCCAGGTCGTCGCGCACGCAGAAAGGCCGCCGACGGCGATCAGCGCCGCGGCGGCCTTCTTGCCCGGATGTCGCCTTGGGGACGGCACGCGGGGTGTTCGGATTACTTGCTCAAGGTCGAGCGCAGCATCCAGGCGTGCTTTTCGTGGGCCGCCAGGCGCTGGGTGTAGAGGTCGACGGTGGCCTCGTCGCCCGCCTCGTCCGGAGCCTCAATGGCGCCGCGCAGGGTGGCGATGACCGTCTCGTTGTCGGCCAGCAGTTCCTTGATCATGCCCTCCCAGTCCTTTTCGGCGTCGCCGTCCTTGATGCTGGAGAGGTTGCCGAAGGCGGCGTAGCCCTGCGGGGCCAGTTCGCCCAGGGCGCGAATGCGCTCGGCGATCAGGTCGAGAGCGGCCCATTCTTCGTTGTATTGGCCTTCCAGGAGGATGTGCAGGGACTGGAAGTAGGGCCCGCGAACATTCCAGTGATAGCCGTGCGTCTTGAGGTAGAGCGCATAGCTGTCGGCCAGGACCTTGTTCAATCCCTGCGCGATGTCAGCGCGTTGCTTGGCCGAGATGCCGATGTTCGGAGCGGTCGCCATTCATGATCTCCCGTGTTGCGTGTCCTAGGTAAGCGTGTCCATGCTCTTGGCAAGCCTGCTCATGAGCGCGGAGCAAGAATGAACAAAAACGATCCGCTCGCCCCCACGCCGACGCCGCGCCGTGCGGCGTCCGCCCTGCTAAGCGCGTGGCTTATACCAGAGGTTCCTCCGCCGTTCTGGCGGGCGGCCCTGGCCGCGATCGTGGCCACGCTGGCGGCGCTGGGCATGCGCTTCGCCCTGCTGGGGCCCGACCAGACGCTGGGCGCGACCCAGGCGTTCTTCCCCGCCATGGTGCTGGTGACGCTGTACGCCGGCTGGCGCTGGGGCCTTGCGCCCATGGCCAGCGGGGCGGCGCTGGGCTGGTGGCTGTGGGCCGGGCGCTACGGCGACACCATGAGCGAGCCGCAGACGGCCTCGATGGTGCTGTACCTGGTCTCGGCGACGGCCACGACGGCCGTGGCCCACGGCATGCGCGAGGCCGTCATCGGCCTGGGCGAGGCCCGCCGCCGCCAGCAGGACGCCGAGACGCGGCTGGACGTGACCCAGGCCGCGGCCGGGGTCGGCCCGTGGGAGTGGGACGTAGCCACCGGGGCCCTGCACCTGTCGCCGGCCGCGCGGCGCAACCTGCGCCTGCCGCCGGACGGTCCGCTGGACTTCGAGCAGGTGGCCGCCGCCGTGCATCCCGAGGACCGGCCGCGGGTGCAGGACGAGATCCGGCGGGCGATCAAGAGCGGGCCCCTCTACGAGGTGGAGTACCGGTTGGTGGACGGGCCGGACGGCGAGCGCTGGATCCACGGCCTGGGCCGGATCGAGCGCGACGCGGCGGGCCGGGCCCTGCGCGTGCTGGGCGTCAATTTCGAGGTCACCAAGCGCCGCCAGGCCGAGGAAGGCCTGCGCGAGAGCGAGGCCCGCTTCCGGGCGCTGGCCGACAGCGCCCCGGCCCTGATGTGGATCACCGGCATGGGCGGGGCGCGGGAGTTCGTCAACGCCGCCTATGTCGACTTCGCCGGGGCCGACTATCGCGACGCCCTGACCCTGGACTGGCGCACCCGCATCCACCCCGAGGACCTGCCGGGCATCCTCAAGGCCCAGATCGCCGGCGAGGCCTCGCGCAGGCCGTTCAGCCTGGAGGCGCGCTATCGCCGGCCCGACGGCCAGTGGCGGTGGCTGAAGTCGTTCTCGCAGCCGCGCTACGGCCCCGGCGGCGGCTTCGCCGGCTTCATCGGCATCGCCTTCGACGTCAGCGACGCCAAGGAGGCCGAGGCCAAGCTGACCGGCATGAACGAGCTTCTGGCCGACAAGGTCGACGCCGCCGTCGCCGAGCGCGACCTGGCCCAGGCCGCGCTCAGCCAGGCCCAGAAGCTGGAGGCCATCGGCCAGCTGACCGGCGGGGTGGCCCACGACTTCAACAACCTGCTGACCGTGGTGATCGGCGCGCTCGACGCGGTGCAGCGCCATCCCGACGACGCACGCCGGCGCGACAAGATGATCGACGCGGCGCTGTCGGCCGCAAGGCGCGGCGAGAAGCTGACCCAGCACCTGCTGGCCTTCGCCCGCCGCCAGCCGCTCAATCCGGAGATCTGCCGCGTCGACCGCCTGATCGCCGAGAGCGAGGCGCTGCTGCGCCGGGCGGTGGGCGAGGTCTTGCCGCTGAAGCTCAGCCTGGGCTCGGGCACCCGCACGGCGCGGATTGACGCTGGCCAGTTCGAGGCGGCCCTGCTGAACCTGGTGGTCAACGCCCGCGACGCCAGTCCGCCCGGCGGGACGATCGTGGTGGAATCCGGTCCGGAGACCTTCGACAAGCCGCGCGGCGAGCTGAAGCCCGGGGCCTATCTGCGCGTCTCGGTGCGCGACGAGGGCAAGGGCATGGACGCGGCCACCATCGCCCGCGCCTTCGAGCCGTTCTTCACGACCAAGGCCTCGGGCAAGGGCACCGGGCTTGGCCTGTCGCAGGTCTACGGCTTCGTGCGCCAGAGCGGCGGCGAGGTCGAGATCACCTCCAAGCCGGGCCACGGCACGACGGTGTCGCTGCTGCTGCCGGCCAGCCACGAGGGCGCGATCCTGCAGGCGGCGCCGGTGGCCCCGCCCGCCCCGCGCCCCGGCGTCGATGTGCTGCTGGCCGAGGACGACGTCGAGGTCGGCGACCTGGTCGAGGCCATGCTGCTGGAGCTGGGCCACAACGTGCGCCGGGCCGGCGACGCCGACGAGGCCCTTGAGGTGGCCCGCGCCCACCCGGAACTGGGCCTGCTGGTCACCGACGTGATGATGCCCGGCGACAAGAGCGGCGTCGACCTGGCGGCCATCCTCTCGGCCGAGCGGCCCGAACTGCCGATCCTGCTGAGCTCGGGCTACACCGGCCAGGAGCTGGCGGAAGCCCGCGCCGCGCCCTGGCCCCTTCTGCGCAAGCCCTATGCGCTGGACGCGCTGGTGCGGGCCATAGACCAGGCCTTCGAGACCCGCCGCCCGCACTGATCCGCCCTTGGACCGAACGGGCGTCCTTGCGCGCCGTCGCGGGATTTTTCGTCCGCATGCTTTGCATTCGAGGAACGAGCGGCTATATCTGGATAGCCCCTTATGCTCACTTTCAGCATAAGTCGCGACGCCGGACGGAGCCGCAACCTTTGCCCGGCGTTTTTTGAGGCCCAGGAAATGCTCACTTTGAGCATAAGAGAGGACGACATGGCCGACGGTTTCGCGCCCCTCGCCTTCACCGCCGACATCGAGGCGGAGACCGCCGCCGTCTGGGACAAGGTCAAGCACCACGTCACCCCGATGGAATGGCGTCTGCACGCGCCGCTGATCTCGGAGATCAACCGGATCAAGCGCGAGAAGAACGCCGCCATCCTGGCCCACAACTACATGACGCCGGACATCTTCCACGGCGTGGGCGACTTCGTGGGCGACAGCCTGGCGCTGGCCAAGGAAGCCGCCAAGAGCGACGCGGCGATCATCGTCCAGGCCGGCGTGCACTTCATGGCCGAGACCAGCAAGGTGCTCAGCCCCGAGAAGAAGATCCTGATCCCCGACCTGCTGGCCGGCTGCAGCCTGGCCTCGTCGATCACGGGCGCGGACGTGCGGCTGATCAAGGAGCGCCATCCGGGCGTGCCGGTGGTCACCTACGTCAACACCACCGCCGACGTGAAGGCCGAGACCGACATCTGCTGCACCAGCGCCAACGCCGTGCAGGTGGTCGAATGGGCCGCCAAGGAATGGGGGACCGACAAGGTCATCCTGATCCCCGACGAGTTCCTGGCCCGCAACGTCGCCCGCCAGACCAACGTCAAGATCATCGCCTGGGCCGGCCACTGCGAGGTGCACAAGCGCTTCACCGCCCAGGACATCGCCGACATGCGCGCGGCCTGGCCCGGCGCCGAGGTGCTGGCCCACCCCGAATGCCCGGCCGAGATCCTCGAGGCCTCGGACTTCGCCGGCTCGACCGCGGCGATGAACGACTATGTCGCAGCCCGCAAGCCCGCCCAGGTGGTGCTGATCACCGAGTGCTCGATGGCCAGCAACGTGCAGGCCGAAAGCCCCGGGACCCAGTTCATCGGCCCCTGCAACATGTGCCCGCACATGAAGCGGATCACGCTGCAGAACATCTACGACGCCCTGGTGCACGAGCAGTACGAGGTGACCGTCGACGCCGATGTGCTGGAGCGCGCCCGCCAGGCCGTGCAGCGGATGATCGACCTGCCCCCGCCCGCCGCCCCGGCCCGCTACGACCTCGTCAAGGCTCGCCACCACGTGGACGTGGAGCTGATCTAGCCCCTTTCGCCCTTCCCTCTCCCCAGGGAGCGTATCCAGTGATCGAACGCGTAGACTTCGACGGCCCCGTCATCCTCGGTGCGGGCCTTGCCGGCCTCACCGCCGCGCTGGCGGCCAAGACCGCGCTGGTGCTGTCGCCGACGCCGCTGGCGAGCGGCTGTTCCAGCGCCTGGGCGCAGGGCGGCCTGGCCGCCGCCCTGGCCGGCGACGACACGCCTTCGCTGCATGCCGCCGACACCATCGCGGCGGGCGCCGGCCTGTGCGACGGCGAGGCCGTGGCGCTGCTGACCCGTGAAGGCCCCGCCGCCGTTCGCGCCCTGGCCGCCCTGGGCGCGCCGTTCGACCGCAAACCGGACGGCGACTTCGTGCTGAGCCTGGAAGCCGCCCACTCCAAGGCCCGCGTCGCCCGCGTCGGCGGCGACGGCGCCGGCGCGGCGATCATGGCCGCCGTCATCGCGACGGTGCGCGCCACGCCCACGATCGAGGTCCGCGAGAACGCCCGCGCTCGCCGGCTGCTCCAGGACGAGACCGGTCGCGTGGTCGGCGTGCTCGCCGAGATCGACGGCGCTCTGGTCGAGGTTCGCAGCCATGCCGTGGTCCTGGCCACCGGCGGCGTCGGCGGCCTCTACGCCGTCACCACGACGCCGACCCAAGTGCGTGGCGAAGGCCTGGGCCTGGCCGCGCTGGCCGGCGCCGAGATCGCCGATCCCGAGTTCGTGCAGTTCCACCCCACGGCCATCGACATCGGCCGCGATCCCGCGCCCCTGGCGACGGAAGCGCTGCGCGGCGAAGGCTCGATCCTGCGAAATACGGATGGCCGCGCCTTCATGGCCGACTATCACCCGGCCAAGGAGCTGGCGCCGCGCGACGTGGTGGCCCGCGCCATCCACGCCGAGCGCGCCGCCGGCCGCGGCGCCTTCCTCGACGCGACGACGGCCGTGGGCGGCCACTTCCCCCGCGAGTTCCCGGCCGTGTTCGAGGCCTGCCAGAGCGCCGGGATCGATCCGCGCCGCGAGATGATCCCGGTCGTGCCGGCCGTGCACTACCACATGGGCGGCGTCGCCACCGACCTGGACGGCCGCGCCAGCCTGCCGGGCCTCTACGCCGCCGGCGAATGCGCCTCCACCGGCGTGCAGGGCGCCAACCGCCTGGCCTCCAACAGCCTGCTGGAAGCGGCCGTGTTCGGCGCCCGCGCCGGCCGCGCCGCCGCCGCCGAGGGCGAGACGGGCGACGAGCCGGTCTCGCTCGCGCCGCTGCCCGACCTGCCGGACGAAGCCTTCCAGGCGCTGCGCAAGGCCATGAGCCGCGACGCCGGCGTCATCCGCGGCGCGACGGGCCTAGCCCGCCTGCAGGAAGAGATCGCGGCGCTGGAAGCGGCCCACGGCCCCTGCCCGCCCCTGGTCGCCGCCCGCCTGATCGTCGACGCCGCCCTGGCCCGCCAGGAAAGCCGGGGCGGTCACTACCGTTCGGACTTCCCCGAAAAGGCCGCCCCCGTCCGCACCTTCGTCACCCTCGACCCCATCCAGGCCGGTTTGCGCCACGCCGCCGAGTAGTGGTACGTAAGGGGAACGGAGACGCGACCATGACGGCGACCAGCGCGGGTTTCGAGGAACGCGGCGATACCGAGTTCCTGTTCGACTTCGACCAGTACGAGCGCATGGACCAGGCCGGCGTGTTCGCCGACGTCTCCGGCCACGTAGAACTGATCGAGGGGAAGATCATCCACATGGCGCCCGCTTCCCTGGATCATGGCGAGGTCAGCGCAAACGCGGCTTTCGTGCTCAAGAGCGCGATACGCAAGCTATCCGCTTCGACGAGCCTGAAGGTCTTCGTGGGCTCCACCCTGAAGCTGGGACGTTACAGCGCGCCTGATCCCGACGTCCTCGTGGCTCGGGCGCCCGAAGGAAAGTACGCCGAAGCCGAAGCCGCCGTCCTGGTCGTCGAGGTTTCCATCTCGTCGCTCGGCAACGACCTGACGGTGAAGAGCCGCCTCTACGCCAAGGCCGGCGTGCCGGAATACTGGGTGGCCGAGCCGGAAGCCCGTCGCCTGACGGTCTTCAGCCAGCCGCTCCCAGACGGCGGCTGGGGCGAGACCGCTGTCCACGAAGGCGACGCCGCGGCCGTCTCGCCGCTGTTCGCCCCCGAAGTTCGCATTCCGCTGTCGGAGCTGTTTTGACCGCCCTCCCCCGTATCCAGCCGCTGCCCGACCTTCTCGTCCGTCCCATCGTCGATCTGTCCCTGGCCGAGGATCTGGGCCGGGCCGGCGACATCACGGGCCTGGCCTGCATCGACGCCGACGCCCGGCTGTCGGTGCTGTTCGCCAGCCGCCAGGACGGCCGGGTCGCCGGGCTGTCGTGCGCGCGCCTGTCGCTGGCCGCCCTGGACCCGACCGCKACCTTCGAGGTGATCACGCCCGACGGCGCCGACGCCGCGCCGGGCACGGTGCTGGCCCGCGCCGAGGGCAACGCCCGCGCCGTGCTGGCCGCCGAGCGCACGGGCCTGAACCTGCTGGGCCGCCTGTCGGGCATCGCCACCCTGACCCGCGCCTATGTGCGCCTGGTCGAGGGCACGGGCGCGACCATCGTCGACACCCGCAAGACCACGCCGGGCCTGCGCGCCCTGGAGAAGTACGCGGTGCGCTGCGGCGGCGGGGTCAACCACCGCTTCGGCCTCGACGACGCGATCCTGATCAAGGACAACCACGTCGCCGCCTGCGGCGGGGTCGGCGAAGCGGTCCGCCGGGCCCGCGCCTTCGCCGGGCACCTGGTCAAGGTGGAGGTCGAGGTCGACGGCCTGGACCAGCTGGAAGACGCCCTAAAGCACGGCCCCGACGTGGTGATGCTCGACAATTTCAGCCTGGCCGATCTTGCGACCGCCGTGGCGCTGGCTAAGGGCCGCGCGGTTCTGGAGGCCTCGGGCGGGGTGAACCTGGCCACCGTGCGCGCCATCGCCGAAACGGGCGTGGACGTGATCAGCGTCGGGGCCCTGACCCACTCGGCGCCGGTGCTGGATATCGGGCTGGACGCGGCCTGAAGAGGCTCTCGCCGGGATTGATCCAAACCCTTCCTGCCCGCTAAGAGACGCCCTCAGTCTCCGGGGGCGGATCATTGACCAAGAAGACCTACACGCCGCGCGCGCCAGCGCCGTTGGCCAGGACCGTGCTGCTGTGGGTTTGGATCCAGATGGGCGCGACGGCTGTCAGCATGATCTCGGGGGTTGTGCTGTTTGCGGCGGCCAGCGCCGAAGCCGGCCCCAGCCTGGACACTGTCCAGACGGTCGACGTCATGATCAACCTAGCCTATGTGGCGGTGTTCGCTGTCGGCAGCGTTCTGGGCCTGAAGTGGATCCATCGGGTGAACATCAACGCCCACGTCATGGCGCCGGACCTGACGATCACGCCGCCATGGGCCATCGGCTGGTACTTCGTACCGATCGCCACGCTCTTCAAGCCGTTCAAGGCCATGAAAGAAACCTGGCAGGCCAGTTGCGATCCGCAGGACTGGCGCTCTGTGCCCACGCCGGGTTGGATGCGCGTCTGGTGGGGCTTCTGGATCGCCAGCTCGGTGATCGACCAGGCCAACAGTTGGGTCGACCCTTCCGGCGACCTGGATCTCATCCGGTTCGGCGAGGTGGTCGGGCTGGTCAGCGGCGTGCTGAACCTGGTCGCCTGCGTCTACTTCGCCAAGCTGGTGCGCGCGCTCACGGAGCGTCAGACCAACACCCAGGCGCTGGAGGTCTTCTAGCCCCTGCCGCGCACCCACGGCATGATGCGATCCTGCACGGGCTGGTCGATGAAGGTGTGGAAGACCCAGGCCGCGCCGATGGCCAGCGGGAAGCCGGCCAGCCACATCAGCCACTGCCAGCCGATGCCGATCGGCACGGTGTCGATCAGCTTGTGCACGGCGCTCCAGTAGATCACGCCGACCAGGATGTGGGTGATGAACAGGGCGAAGGAGAGCTTGGCGCCCTCCTCGATCCAGGCCTTGGGATGCTTCACCGGCAGCCGGCCGGCGCCGAGGATGATGGCGGCCAGGCAGGTCAGGCTGGGCAGGTCGTAGCGGCCGATCAGCTGGATGATCACCAGGCCCGCGCAGCCGACGGTCAGCAGCACCTTGGCGGCCTTCTCGGTGGGCCAGGAAAGCTCGACCGCGCGCGCCAGGCACAGGCCCAGCAGGAACAGCGGAACGGCCCGCAGCACGCCGATGCGCAGCGGCAGGTCGGACAGGCCGATCGGGACCTCGGCGAAGCCGAAGCCGTTGGTGCGGCGGGCGGCGACGTCGAACAGCACCACGACCACGGCGGCCAGGGCGATGGGCAGCCAGGGACGGCGCGTGGCGCTGGCGGCGCGCCAGAACCAGGGGAACAGAGCGTAGCAGACGATCAGCGCCGACAGCGACCAGCTGGGCAGGTTCCAGCCGTCGCTGTTGAAGCCCCAGGCATGCATCAGCATCGCCTGCAGCGGCAGCTGGTCCCAGGCGAAGCGCGAGGGCTTGTGGGCGTCGGTGCCGATCAGGTTCAGCGCCAGCACCAGGCCGGCCATGGCGGCCAGCACCATCAGGTGCCCCGGCCACACGCGCGCGGCGCGGCGCAGCCAGAACTGGAAGTGGGTGATGCGGCCGGAAATGGCCGACGGCCCGTAGGCGCGACCCAGCACGTAGCCCGACAGCATCAGGAAGAAGTCGGTGGCCAGATAGCCGCGCGCGAACACCGGGTGGAAACGCTCGATCCGCAGGGGGCTCTCGGCGCCGAAGTGGTAGACCACGATCAGCAGGGCGGCCAGCAGGCGCAGCAGGTCCAGCGCGCCGCCGCGCGTGGCCGGCCGGGTCGAATGGCTGACGAAAGACGCGGCTGGGGCGACCGGCGGGGCCGACTCCGAGGATGACTGGGACGTGCTCACGAGGGCAGGCCTTAACAAAGCCCGGCCTCGGGGGGAAGCGGCGGAAGGTCGCGCCGGCCGTCCTTGACCCGCGAGGCGCGAGCGCCCATCTGTAACTGTACGAGTTTCTATTTGGATTTCGCGCCATGACCCGCATGCCCGTCCTCTTCATCGGCCACGGCTCGCCGATGAACGCCATCGAGGACAACGCCTGGAGCCGCGCCTGGGCGCAGCTGGGCCGCGACCTGCCGCGCCCCAAGGCCGTGCTGATGATCAGCGCCCATTGGGAGACCATGGGCGGCACGGCGCTGAGCGCCGCCGAGCGCCCCGAGACCATCCACGATTTCGGCGGCTTCCCGCAGGCGCTGTTCGACGTGCAGTACCGCGCGCCGGGCGATCCGGCCCTGGCCCAGCGCGCCGCCGACCTGCTGGCCCCGCAACGCACGGTGCAGCATCCGACCCGCGGCCTCGACCACGGGGCCTGGAGCGTGCTGGCGCCGATGTATCCCGACGCCGACGTGCCGGTGGTGCAGCTGAGCATCGACCGCGGCCAGCCCAACGCCTGGCACTACGAGGCCGGCCGCCGGCTGGCGGCGCTGCGCGACGAGGGCGTGCTGATCATCGGCAGCGGCGACATCGTCCATAACCTGCGGGCCGTGAACTTCCGCACCGGCGAGACCCCCGACTGGGCGCCGCGCTTCAACGAGCGCGCCAAGGCCCTGATCACGGCGGGCGACCACCAGCCGCTGATCGACTGGGAGAGCCTGGGCCCCGACGCGGCGCTGTCGATCAACAGCGCCGAACACTATCTGCCGCTGCTCTACGTGCTGGGCGCGCAAGGGCCGGACGAGCCGGTGTCGTTCTTCGCCGACGACGTCTTCGCGGCGATCTCGATGACCGGCGTGCAGGTGGGGTGAGGCAGGGATCAGCCGCCCTTCTCGTTCCCTTCCCCATCGCCCCCGTCTAGGGTCCTGAAGATGACCCGCAACCCAAAGCCCGTACGCGAAGGATTCCGATGGGCGGTCTATTGCCTGGCCCAGCCCGCTGAAATGCAGCTGTCGTTGTCACCCGAATTCGTATGCAAAGCCGACGAACTCGCACTGACCTTTGACGACGGGCTCCGTGAACTGGGCCGTGGAAGATCAGACCTGAGCCCGCATCGCCAGGCCTGCCTCGACGCGCTTGAAGCTTGGCTTTGCCAGATGAGCGAAGCCGGCGACGAGGGTCTCTGGACCGACAACGCCGTGCGCAATCATCCGTCCTGGAGGGTCGTACGGTTGCTGGCGACGGCAGTGCTTGCGGCCTTCGAATGGGATGCCCCGGAGCCTAGTCAGCGCCAGGATGTCTACGTTCCAGCCGCGAGCGGCTAGACCCCTTCCAGCGCCCCCTTCCCCAACCGCTCGGCCGCCGCCACGGCCGCCGCGCGGCGCTCGTCCATACCGTTGTCGTAGATGCGGCGCACGCGGGCCAGGATCTCCGGCGGGGCCAATTCAGGCCGGCCCGACTGGAACGGCGGGTCGGGCGCGTACTCGACGGCCAGCTGGATGGCCTGGGCGACGGTGGGACCGGCGATCTCGGCGACCAGGGTCAGGGCGAAGTCGACGCCGGCCGTAACCCCGCCGCCGGTGACGAAGCGGCCGTCGCGAACGACGCGGGCCGCGTCGGGGATGGCGCTGAACAGCGCCAGCTGGTCGCGCCAGGCCCAGTGGCAGGCCGCCCGCTTGCCTTCCAGCAGCCCCGCGGCGGCCAGCACCAGCGAGCCGGTGCAGACGCTGGTGACGTAGCGCGCGCTCCAGGCCAGACGCTTGACCTGCTCCAGGAAGGCCTCGTCGCCCATGGCCTGGGTCGTGCCGAACCCGCCGGGAATGCAGAGGATGTCGCAAGCCTCGATCTGGTCGAGCCGCGCCAGATGGGCGAAGATCAGGCCGTCGGCCTCGATCTCGCCGCCGGCGAGGCTGGCGACGGAGATCTGGGCGCCCGGCAGCCGCGCCAGGATCTGGTGGGGGCCGGTGAAGTCGAGATGGGTCACGCCCGGAAACAGGGCGAAGACGATGCGGATCGGGTCGGCCATGAGAGCCCTCCTGGTTTGACGACCGATGCTCTCCCCGATAGCGTTCGGCGGAAATGACGGAGATCCCTCGATTTCCGCCATCATTCGGGGGAATGCCATGCCTCGCGCCGTCGGCATGCTGGTCTATCCGGGCTTCCAGCTTCTGGACGCCGCCGGCCCGATCTCGACCTTCGAGATCGCCGCGCGGTTCGATCCCGGGGCCTATGGCCTGACGGTGGTGTCGCGCGACGGCGGCTGGACGGCCAGCAGTTCGGGCGCGGCCTTCGACACCGTGGCGTTCGACAAGGCGCCTGCTTTCGACACCCTGCTGATCTCGGGCGGCGACGGCGTGCGGGCGCCCGCCGCTTGCGCGGCGACGCTCGACTATGTGCGCAAGACCGCGCGGCAGGCGCGGCGGACGGCCAGCGTCTGCTCGGGAACCTACGTGCTGGCGGCGGCGGGCCTGCTGGACGGCAAGCGGGCCACCACCCACTGGAGCCGCACCAAGGACTTCCAGAAGCGCTTTCCGGACGTGCGGCTCGAGGCCGACCGCATCTGGGTGCAGGACGGCCCGATCTGGAGCTCGGCCGGCATCACGGCGGGCATCGACCTGGCCCTGGCGATGATCGGGGCCGACCTCGGCGAAGCCGTCGCCAAGCGCACGGCCCAGCAGCTGGTGGTCTATCACCGCCGGCCGGGCGGCCAGTCGCAGTTCTCGGCCCTGCTGGAGCTGAAGGGCGGACGCTTCGACGCCCTCCTGGCCTGGGCGCGCGAGAACCTGGCCCGGCCGCTCAGCGTCGAGGAGCTGGCCGAGCGCGCGGCCATGAGCCCGCGCAACTTCGCCCGCCTGTTCGCCGCCGAGACCGGCTCGACCCCGGCCAAGGCCATCGAGCGGCTGCGGGTGGAGGCCGCCCGGGCCCTGCTCGACAGCGCCCCGCTGCAGGTCGAGGACATCGCCCTGGAGTCAGGGTTCGGCGACTCCGAACGCATGCGCCGGGCCTTCATCCGCGTGTTCGGCCAGCCGCCCCAGGCCCTGCGCCGGGCGGCCAAGGCCAGCTAGCCGCCCCGCAGCGCCTTCACCTCGGCCCGCAGCTCGTCGAGGCAGGCGGTGTTGGCGCGGGCCATGTCGGACAGTTCGGCCATGCGCAGGGCGTCGAGCTTGTCGTGCAGGCGCATGATCTCGAGCTCGGCGCGCAGGTTGACGACGTAGTCATGCTCGGCCGCCTCGCGGTCCTTCGCCGCCTGGCGGTTCTGGCTCATCATGATGATCGGGGCCTGGATCGCCGCCAGGGTCGACAGCACCAGGTTCAGGAAGATGAAGGGATAGGGATCGAAGGCCTTGTGAAACGGCATCAGGGCCAGATTCAGGATCACCCAGGCGGCCAGCACCGCCGAGAACCCGCCGATGAAGCCCCAGGAGCCGCCGATCGCGGCCACCCGGTCGGCCAGGCGCTCCCAGAAGCTGCCTTCCTTCTGCGACAGCCCGGGCGCGAGACCCGTGGGGGCCTCGGCGGCGATCAGGTCGATGACGCTGCGCTTGACGGCCGAAAGGTCGGCATAGGCCTCGCCCAGCAGGGTGCGCGAGAGGTGGTCGAGTTTGTCCGCGCTCATGGATCCGTCCGGCCTGATGAGTCTCCATCATTCCGTGCGCCGGGCTTCACCGCAACGCGGTTGACAGGGTCGCGTCAGGGGCGCGAGGGTCGCTACGTCGGCTCGTCGACCCACGACCAGTCATCACCCCCCGGGAGCACCAGATGGCCCACAAGTTCCTGATCAAGAAGAACAAGGCCGGCGAGTTCGTCGCCTATTTCGTCTACAACAGCGAGACCATCTTCTGGACCGAAGGCTACGCCTCGAAGGCCTCGGCCAAGAACGCCATCGAGTCGATCAAGAAGAACGGCCCCGACGCCGAGATCGACGACCAGACCGACTGATGCGCGCCTGACGCGTACGTGAACTTGACCCCTCCCCGTCGGTCGCTGTCTGATCGGCGATAATGAACAACAACGACGGGGAGGCGGACATGTCGGCTCGCAAGGCCATCTTCATCACCGGCGCGGCCAGCGGCATCGGCCTGGCCAGCGCCAAGCGCTTTTCGGCGGAAGGCTGGTTCGTCGGCCTGTCGGACATCGACGAGGCCGGCCTGGCCCGCGCCCTGGCCGAGATCGGCCCCGCCAACGGCTCCATCCATCCCCTGGACGTGCGCGACCGGCAGGCGTGGACGCCCGCCCTTTCCGCCTTCGTCGAGCAATCCGGCGGCCGGCTGGACGTCCTGTTCAACAACGCCGGCGTGGCGCGCTTCGGCCCCTTTTCGGAAAGCGACCCGCAGGGCGACGACCTGATGCTGGCGGTCAACGTGCAGGGCGTGTTGAACGGGGCGCGGGCCGCCCTGCCCTTCCTGAAGGCCACGCCCGGCTCGCGCCTCGTCAACATGGCCTCTTGCGCGGGGATCTACGGCTCGCCGGGCCTGGCGGTCTATTCGGCGACCAAGTTCGCGGTGCGCGGACTGTCCGAGGCGCTGGACGCCKAGTTCGCCGCCTTCAGCGTCAGCGTGGCCTGCGTCATGCCGTGGTTCGTCGAGACGCCGATCCTGCGCAACTCCCAGCCGGGCAAGAACGCCGACATGGGCGAGGAGCTGCGCAAGAGCGGACTGCCCGTCTACGGCGTCGACGAGGCGGCGCAGACGGTCTGGCAGGCGGCGCACGGCCGCGAGCTCTATTACCTCGTGGGCAAGCGGGCCAGGCAGATGCGGTTCATGGCCCGCCTGGCCCCTGGGTTCCTCAGGAACCAGCTCCGGTCGCGATCACCGACGACGGCTTGACCGCCTCGGCCTTGTCGCCGGCCTTGGCAGGACGCATGGCCGGGGCCGACGCCGGTTCGGGACCGACCTTCTCCGGGCCGCCCATGCCGCCTTCCTTGGCCGTGACCAGGGCGCTGGCGACATAGATCACCGGCTTGCCGTCGGCGCTGGGCGCCTGCGGAAGGGCCGTCAGGACGGGCGCGTCCGGCAGGTCCTCGATGGTCGAGGGCCGCGGCTTGTCGGTGAAGGCGCCCGGCGCGCCGGCGCGACCGCCGAAGCGGTAGAACACGTGCATGCCGACCTGGGCGACGCGCATCAGGCGCGGACCCCAGTTCGGCGCGACGCCGGTGGTGTGGAAGTGGGTGGCCGAGCCGACCTCGGACATCACCGTGCCGGCCAGGGCGCGCGAGGCGACCTTGCGGGCCCGGGTCCAGGCGGCGCGTTCGGGACGGGCGCGCATCGAGCCGTCGCAGGCGAAGCTGAACTGGCAGCCGGTGCGGGCCGAGGCGCCCTGGAACACCACGCCGCAGATCGACTTGGGGAACGAAGGGTGGCGTACGCGGTTTAATACGACTTGAGCCACTGCGGCCTGGCCGCTGGAGGTCTCGCCCCGGGCTTCGTAGTAGACGGCCTGGGCCAGGCACTCGAGTTCGCGCGAGCTTTCGAGGGCGTTGGCGAGGTGGAACGGCGCGGCGGCCGGATTGAAGGAACCGCCGAGGCTGGCGCGCATCAGGAGCGGCTTGTCCTCGGTCTTGTCGTCGCCGCTTTCGAGGCGGGCGGCGAGCAGAGAGGCCTGGCGGTCGCGCTGGGCGTCGCCGGCGACGGTATAGGGGTCATGGCGACGGGCGATGGCGAGCGCCCCGGCGTCCATGCGCGACGCGGCCTGATGCAGCGCCGCTTCGGAGTAGCTCCCCGCGGCGCTGTCGGCCAGGCGCGTAACCCGAGCGTGCTGAGCGGCGGTCTGGGCCATGCCCCCCGCCAGATAGACGCCGCCAAGCGCCAGGCCCGTGACGGACCCGACCAATACGGCGCCGATCAGCCCGCGCGCGTCAGCGCACGTCTGCGACTTGATATTCAAAACTTGCGTCCTGCGCGACGAGGGCGCACCGGCCCCCCGACAAAAACGCTCCCAAGACACCCGGAAAAAGCACTATCGGGCCGGTCTGGCAGCGGAGGTTCGACCGTTCGCAATAAGGTCGAGATCCTGCTTATGCCTCGCCTTATGACCGAACTATGACCGAGTCGCAAGCGCCTGCTGCACCGCAGCATGAGTTTTGCCTGCCTTTTCGGCTACCGATACCGTTAACACTTTGATTCACAGGAAAAACCTGGACGGGCGCCAAAACGCCGCAGCAGCGCGGTTTTTGCCCCTCCGTCGCGGCTAGGTCGGAACCTCGACCAAGCTTCGCCGTTAACCGCTGCAGTTGGATCGCCCCCGCGCCGAAGCTTTGGAGACCCCCTGATGCCCCGCCTCTCGCCGTTCGCGCCGCGCTTGGCCGCCATCCTGGCCCTGGCCGCCCTGACCACGGCCTGCGGCCACAATATGGAGCAGCGGGCGGCCACCGGGGCCATCGCGGGCGCGGTCGTCGCCGGGCCTGTGGGCGCCGTCGTCGGCGCGGGGGCCGGGGCCGTGGTCAACACGGCGGCCAAGCCGGCGCCGAAGTCGAAGAAACGCCGGTAGAGCGCTTAGCGCCCCCTCCGGCCCTTCGGGCCACCTCCCCCAGAGG